>JAYUSP010000408.1:0-3832 GCA_043755615.1 Betaproteobacteria bacterium | reverse complement strand
GCCAGCCGGAGTTCGGCGGCATCGGCCCGAGCCAGGTCGACCCGCGCAGCGGCGAGATACTCGATGCCGATATCCTTATCGACGCCGCCTCCGTGCGCAGCGTCCGCAGCCTGCGATCGCGGGTCTTCAACGAGGGCGAGGCGATCGACTGGGACGCCCGCTTGCAATTGGGCAGCAGCCAGAAGCTGGCCGAGTTGACCGCGGGTTTCCGCAACGGCGGTGGTGCCGCCTGCACTTTTGCTAGCCACGCCGCAGAACAACTCGGTTATGCGCTGGAGGTGCTCGCCGCGCGCGGCGAAGTCGCGCCCGACAGCGCCGAGGCCGAGCGTTTTGTCCAGGAATGGGTCAAGGATGTCGTGCTGCACGAAGTCGGCCACACGCTGGGCCTGCGCCACAACTTCCGCTCGTCGCGTGCTTATTCGCTGGCCCAACTTGCCGACCCCGTATTTACCGCCGCCAACGGCATCGCCGGCTCGGTGATGGACTACTCGCGTATCAATTTGCCGCCGTCGGGCGTGCCTTTCGAACGCCATGGTTCGCCTTTCGGCGCCGCGCTCGGCCCCTACGACCATTGGGCGATCGAGTTTGGCTACAAGCCCCTGGCGCCGGCCGACGAGGTGGCTGAGTTGCAACGCATCGCCGCGCGCAGCAGCGAGCCACAGCTGGCCTTTGGCACCGACGAAGACCAGTCGCTCGGCATCGACCCCGAGAGCCTGCACAACGACCTTGGTGACGACCCGATCGCTTTTGCAAAACTGCGTTTCGATATCGCGCGCGAGATGTTCAAGCGCCAGGAAACACGCCAGCTCGACCCGGCGGACGATTGGTCGATGCTGCGCCGCACGCTGCGTTATGCGGTGCTCGACGCCAGTGGCGCAGCCGGTGTGCTGGCGCGCCAGATCGGTGGTGTGCGCACGCTGCGTGACCATGTCGGCAGTGGCCGCGACCCGCTGCAGCCGGTGCCAGGCGCCCTGCAGCGTCAGGCGCTGGAGACACTCGCCAACGGCGTGCTCGCCAGCGACAGCTTCAGGTTGTCACCCGCGCTGCAACGCAAACTTGCACCCGACTACCTGGACCGCGGCGAGTCGTTCATGGCCGGCGAGGCGGCGCAGCCGACCGACTTCACCGTCGCCGGCATGGTGCTGGACATGCAGCGCGCGCTGCTCAACCAGTTGATGGGCGACGGCATCGCGACGCGCATCCTCGACAGCGCCGGTAAGGTCGATGACCCGACAGCGGCATTCCGGTTGTCGGAGCTGCACGCGCGGCTGAGCCTCGTGATCTGGAGCGAACTCGGCGCGCGCAGCGATATCAGCGCGCAGCGGCGCGAGCTGCAGCGTGACCATGCCAATCGGCTGGCGTCGTTGCTGATGCGCCCCTCGATGGGCCCGCGCGCCGATGCACGCAGCCTGGTGCGGGTCGAAGCCAACGGGCTGCTCAAGCAGATCCGGGGCGCGGCCAAGGCCCCCGCGCTGTCGGCCGAAGCGCGCGCACATCTGGCCGAAACCGCCGAGGTGCTGGACCAGGCGCTGTCGGCAAAAGTGGTGCGACCGGCGGTCTGAGTTTTCTGCTCGGCCACCGCGGGCGCCTGAGCAAATGTGGCTCTGCCACTTTGCTCAATCCCCCTTGTATGCTCGGGGGGCGGACGACGCAGTCGGCCTGGGGGCGCTGTCAAGCCAGCATGTCGGCCCAGATCGCCTGCGCCCAGCCCCAGGCGTAGGCGCCCTCGGCGGCCCAGCCGGCGCGGTCGGCGGGGCTCAGGCCACCCGAGCCGGGCACCGTCTCCATCGTCCGCTTCTCGGCCACGTAGCGGTGCACGCTGGCGACGTGGATCGCCTGGGTGCCGTCGATATAGCTGTAGCAGGTGTTGGCCATCATCGGCGGCAGCGGTGTGCGGCCGTTCATCAGCTCGACGATCGCCGCCGCGGCCGCCTTGCCATGCTGATTGGCCATATGGCCGGACTTGGGCATTGCCGGCGCCGACAGCGTCGCGTCGCCGAGCACGTGCACGTTTTTCACGCGCACCGATTCCATCGTCGTCCAGTCGACTTCGCACCAGCGGTTGTTGGCGGTGATGACGCCGGCGTCGCGCGCGATATTGCCGGCGCGCTGCGGCGGGATCAGGTTGAGCACATCGCCAGCGACGCGGTCGCCGAGTTCGGTGACCAGCGCGCGGCCGCCGAGGTCGACCTCGTTGACACTCGAGTTCGGCCGGTACTCGATGAAGCCCTTGTAGTCGTTGTTGTAGACCGCCGTGAACAGGCCGGCCTTGGAGACCATTGCCGGATTCGCATCGAGCACGATGAGCTTGCTGCGCGGCTTGCTGGCTTTGAGATAACCCGCGATCTGGCAGGCACGCTCATACGGCCCGGGCGGGCAGCGGTAGGGCGCCAGCGGCACGCTCATGACGACGGTGCCGCCGTCGCGCATGGCCACCAGCTGGTCGCGGATCAACTGGGTCTGCGGCCCGGCGCGCCAGCCATGCGGCACCTGCGCAGTGGCGGCCTCGTTCATGCCACGCACCGCGTCGAACATGAATTCGATGCCCGGCGACAGCACGACACGGTCAAACGGCAGGAGCGTGCCGTCCGCCAGGCGGACCTGTTTTTTCTCGGCATCGATCGCGGTCGCCAGGCCGCGCACGACCTTCACGCCATGCCGGCCCAAGCCCGCGTACGGCAGCGTGATGTCGGCCATCTGCTTGTGGCCGCCGATGACCAGGTTGGACATCGGGCACGACGTGAACCGCTCGTTCGGTTCGACCAGGGTCACGTCGATGCGGCCTTCGGACCACAGGCGCAGGTATTTCGCCGCGGTGGCGCCGCCGTAGCCACCACCGACGACGACGACCCGACCGAGCGGGGCCAAGCCGCCGAGGCCGGCGCAGCCACTCAGTGCGCCCAGCGCCAGGCTGCCGGCCGCGCCAGTGATCAGGCGGCGGCGGGAGAGGGAGTCTTTGATGTGGGTCATGGCGGTTCTCGATGCGGGCTGCGGCATGGGGGCAAGCGGCTTCATTTGGCCGGCTGGCGCGACAGATATTCGGCGATCAGCGCTAGCTGATCGTCGCTGTAGCCCTTGGTGAGCTGGTGCATCAAGGTCGCCGGCCGGCGGCCATCACGAAACTCGGTCAGCGTGCGCAGCAGGTTGTCCTTGGGCACACCCGCCAGCGACGGCATCGTGCCCGCCGCGCGGCCCGCCGTGCCGTGGCAATTGGCGCAGTTGCCGGCGAGGTAGGCGCCAGCGCGCAGGTCGGCCGGGCTGGGCTGGGCCCGGGCCGGCGCGGTGGCGCACAACAGCAACGTGGTGGCGGCCGCCAGCGCGGCAGCGTGGCGATGGACAGGACGGCAGCGGTTCAGGTTCATGGCGTTCTCACGATGAGCGGGGTCGGTTGTCGAAGGTGCACCGCTTGAGGTATACCGGCAACCCGTGGGGCGCTGCGCCCGTGTTTTCACGGGCTCGGCGGCGCATCCGGGATCACCGCGGTGACCTCGATCTCGACCTTGGCGCGGTCTTCGATCAGCGCGACGACCTGCACCGCAGTCATCGCGATGGTGTAGCTGCCGATGACTTCGCGATACGCCGCGCCGATCTCTTTGCCGCGCCGAAGGTAGTCGCTTTTGTCGACCACATACCAGGTCATGCGCGTGATGTGCTGCGGCGTCGCGCCGGCCTCGGCGAGCACGGCGCGCACATTGAGCAGCGCCTGGCGCACCTGCGCCACGAGGTCGTCGCTTTCGAATTGGCAGTCGGCGTTCCAGCCGATCTGGCCGGCGACAAAAATCTGCTCGCCGCGAACCGCCACGCCGTTGACATAGCCGCGCGGCGGGGCCCA
>JAYUSP010000407.1:0-3837 GCA_043755615.1 Betaproteobacteria bacterium | reverse complement strand
GCGCTTCTTGCTCCTGCAGCAGCCGCCACATGACCTTGCCCGAGCCGCTCTTGGGCAGCGCGTCGACAAATTCGACCAAGCGCGGCACCTTGTAGGCGGCCATGTGCTCGCGTGCCCATTCGATGATGTCGTCGGCGCTGGCTGATGGCCGCGCCTCGGCACGCAGCACGATCACCGCCTTCACCGTCTCGCCGCGGTAGGCGTCGTGCGCAGCGATGATGCAGGCCTCTTGGACCAGCGGGCACTTGAAGAGCAGCAGCTCGACCTCGCTCGGCCAGACCTTGAAGCCGCTGGCGTTGATCATTCTTTTCAGGCGGTCGGTAATGAAAAAATAGCCCTCGTCATCGATCCGGCCGAGGTCGCCGGTGCGGAAGAATCTTTTGCCCTCGATCTCGATGAAGGCGGCTTGGGTGGCTTGCGGGTGACCCCAGTAACCATCAAAGACCATCGGCCCGCAGGTCACGATCTCGCCGGCCTCGCCGGCCGGCATTTCTTGCTGCGTCTCGGGGTCGATGACACGCGAATCGGTGCCGAAGATCGGCATGCCCAGGCATTGCAGCTTGGCACGTTCGGGCAGGTTGGCGTGGCTCGGCGCTGCGGTTTCGGTGAGGCCATAACCTTCGGCGAAGGTCAGCCCGAACTCGTCGAGCAGGCGTTGTGCCACCGCTTCGGGCATCGCCGCGCCGCCGCCTGATACGAAGCGCAGGCTGCGCAGGTCGAAGGTTTTGTAGTGGGGGCTGGCGAAGAGATCGATGACCATCGTGGGGATGCAGGTCCAGTGCGTGACCTGGTGGCGCGAGATCAGCCGGCCGGCCAGCTCGCGATCCCAGCGCGGCAGGATGACCATCGTCGCGCCAGCGTACACATTTGCGAGCACACCGTAGACCAGGCCGGTGATGTGGAACATCGGCACCACGCCGAGCGAGACGGCCTCGGCGCTGCCATGGCCCCAGAGCAGGCCGCCGACCGTGTTGTGCATCAGTGTGCGGTGCGGGTGCATGCAGCCCTTGGGCAGGCCGGTCGTGCCCGAGGTGTAGGGCAGCACCGCCAGATCATCGGGCAGCGCGGTGTGCGCGCCCGGCGCGTGGCCCGCGGCCAGCGCATCGGCCCAGCGCACGAAGCGCGCACCGGGCAGCGCGGGATCGCTGCGCAGCCAGGCCAGCACCGCCGGCGCCGGCGCCTCGGCGGGGTCGACTTCGCCGGCTGGCATGGCATCGGCATACCGGGTCACCAACACGCGCTGCAGGCGCTGGCCGGTTGGCAGCCGCGCATCGGCGTCGGCAACGATGCCGGCGAGGTCGGCACTCGTGATCGCGACGCGCGCGGCGGGGTCGGTGATGTAGTGGCCAAACTCGTCGGCCTTGTTCATCGGGTTGACCGGCACGACCACCGCATCGGCGCGCAGGATGGCGTAAAACGCGGCCACATACTGCGGGCAGTTCTGCATGAAGAGCAGCACCCGGTCGCCTTTGACCACGCCATGCGATTGCAGCCAACCGGCAAGTTTTTCAGCCTGCGAATGCAGCTCCGCGTAGGTCAGCGTTTGGCCAAAAAACCGATACGCTGCCTTGGCCGGATAACGCCTTGCCGCGACCTCGAGGTTGAACCACAGCGACGTCGCCGGCACCTGCAACTGCCGTGGCAGGCGGGCGGGCCAGTGGGCGTGGTGCGGGCGGTCGCGCGGCGGCTGGGGCATGAAATTTTCTCGAAGTGATGCGGCCGGTGGATTGGCCGGTGGATTGGCCATTCGCTGGGCCGTACGTTGCGCCATTCGCTGGGCCATTCGCTGGCCGTTCGCTTGGCAATCTGCTTGGCTATTCGGGTGGTGGATCCCGAGGCCGTCCGCCTCGCCGTCGTGATCGCTCGCCGCTGCGGCGCTCAGTTGGGGTTGCCGCGCTGCTGGTCCTGCTGGCGGCGCAGCTTCTGGCATTCGGCGTGCTCGCGCAACTCCGGCGACCGGTTGCACTGGCGTTCGATGCAGGACCACAACGCGAGCAGGACCCGGCCTTCACAGCGCTCGCTCGGGCTCAGCACCCGCGCCTGGATCATCGGCTCGGGGTCGCGGGCGGCTTCGCGAGCCGGCTGCTGGCGGCCGGGTTGGGCAGCGGCCGTGGTCGGTGCCGCAGTCGCCGTCGGTGCAGGCACCACGATCACCGGCGCCACACTGGTTGCGGGTGCCGCGCTGCCGGTGCTCGTCGGCCGCGCAGACTCGGCAGACGGCGACTGCGCGCCCGGTGCGGCCGGCACTGCGGCGCGTGCTGGCGTCGCACTGGTCAGCGGAGGCGGCAGGATCGGCGGCGCGCGTTGCGGGCTGACCTCGGCGGCCGCTGCGCCGGGTTTGGCAGCGGCCGGCAACTTGGCCGTCGGCGCCGGTTTGGTTGCCGCGACGGCCGGCGCCGCGGCGGTTGTGGTGGCCGGCGCTTTGACCGCTGGCGCGGCGACCACCGGCGCCGGCACGGGCACGGGCGTTGGCACCGATGCCGCGGCCGCGGCCGCAACACCCGCCGCCGCCGGCGCAGCGACCGACGCTGCGGCTGCCGTCGGCACCACGACCGCAGCCGATGCGGCCGCGGTGGGTGCCGATGCCAGCGAGGCCGGCGTCGCCACGGTGACGGCCGGTGGCGCCGGGCTGCGGTTGGCCATCCAGATGCCGATGACGATCGCCGCCAGCGCGCCGGCACCTACCGGCAAGGGCCAGCGTTTGCGCGCCGTCGAGGCCGACAACACCAGCGCCTGCGGCGCCGCAGCGGCGGGCGGCGGCGTGATCGACGCTGCGGCGGCGGCGGCATCGGCGCGCGCACCCACGACCATCGTCGGCGCATAGGCATCGGCACCGGGGCGCGGCGCGTAGATCGTCGGCTCGATGCGGATGTCCTGGTTGCGCTCAGGGCCGGTCGCCGCCGGCTGCATCCGCGATTCCGGCTGGTGCACCATCGTCGGCGGAAAGTCCAGCTCGATCGTCTCTTCGCTCGGCGGTGCCGGCGGGCGCACGACCTGGGTCCGGTCCCAGGAGCCCATGCCCTGCTCGGGCGGCGTCGGCACCGGGACATGGCCGGCAAGCACCTCACGCAGTTGCGCCACGCTTTGCGGCCGCTCGATCGGGCGCGGGCGCAGCATCCAGTCGATGCAGCGCAGGAACTCTGCGCCACAGCCGGGTAGCGCCTGCTGCGCCAGCGGGATGACATCGTCGTGGATCGCCCGCGCCGTCGCCGGCGCCGGGGCGCGGCCGAGCAGCAGGTAGTGCATCGTCGCACCGAGCGAATAGAGGTCCGTCCACGGCCCTTGTTTGACCGACCCGGCTTCGGCGTACTGCTCGATCGGCGCGTAGGCCGGTTTGAGGATCGCCGTCAACGCCATGCTCTTGTCGCTGATGACACGCCGCGCGGCGCCGAGGTCGAGCAGCACCGGCCGGCCGTCGGGCTGCACGATGACGTTGTCGGGCGAGATATCGCGGTGGTAGACGGCCTCGCGGTGCAGCGTCTCGATGGCGCCGAGCAGCGGCTCGACGATGGCGCGCACCCAGGCTTCGCTCGGCGTCTGCGTCAACTGCGCGCGCACGACCTTGAGGTTGCTGCCGAGGTAATACGGCATCGCCATGTAGGCGGTGTTGTAGTCCTCCCAGTAGCGGTGCACCTTGATCAGCGCCGGATGGTCAAAGCGCGCCAGCAGCCGCGCTTCGTTGACAAACGAGCGCAGGCCGAGGGCAAAGGTTTCGGCATTCGCCTGCGACAGCAGCGAGACATGAAATGCCGCGGTGCGCCCGGCCAGGGAGGCCGGCATGTACTCCTTGATCGCCACTTCGCGCTCGAGCGCGTGGTCGAAAGCCAGGTAGACGAT
>JAYUSP010000406.1:0-12122 GCA_043755615.1 Betaproteobacteria bacterium | reverse complement strand
CGGCCCTTTGGCAGCGACACGCTGGCGGTGGTGGCCTACAACCTGGCCCGCGACGAGCGCCTGGCTGAAGCCGCGCTGCCTTCGCTGGCGATCGTCCTCGTCGGGCTGATCCCGGTGCTGCTGCTGTCGCACGCAATGCGGCGCTGACGCGTGTCGCCGGATAGCGGCAACCCGCCGTGCCAAAAGCCACGCCCGGTGCGTCGATCGGCGCGCGCGCCACGGCGGCCCGGATCGGGCTGCGCTTTGATCGGCGAAACTCAAGCGATGAAAACCAAAAGCTTTTGTGACCTTCGCCCCAGCTTGCACCGCGCGCTGGCTCTTGTGGCCGCAGCGGCCGCGCTGGCCCTGCCTGCTGCGGCCAAAACCGTGGAGGGTGTGCCACTCGACGGCAGCTTCAACGCCGCCGAGCGTGCGACCACGATGGTCAAAGGCACGGACGCCGAGAAGACCGTCCTCAAGGGCCTGCAACGCGCAGCGATCAGTTCGTTCCAGGTCGAGTTCGTGACCAAGGGGGCGGCCAGCGCCAGCTCGTACGAGATCGGTCGCACCGGTCGTGCCAGCACGAACGTGGTGATCACGATGGTCGGCGTCGGGCCGGCCGACTTTCAGGCCATCACCGACCAGTTGCACGGCGAGTTCGTTCGCGACCTCAAAACAATGGGCGTCGAAGTGCTGCCGACAGCACAGTTGTTTGCCGCGCCCGCGTACCAGAAGATGGCCGCCAGCGGCAAGCCGGCACCGGCGGAGACCCGCACCTCGAATACCTGGTCCACCGTTCACGCGCCGCAGGGCATGGCCGTCTACGGCATCGGGTCGAGCAGCAACGCGGTGTCGCTGCTGGCCGGTTTCAGCGCCATGAGCGATATCAGCAGCACGATGTTCGGCAATCTCGAACTCGCCAAGGAGCTCGACGCGGCCCTGCTCGTGGTGCGCCTGGTGGTCAACTTTGTCGATCTGAAAAGCAGCGACTCGAGCTGGTTCGGCCGCAGTTCGGGCACCGCCACCGTCAAGTCCAGCATCGGGCCGTCGATCGCCGCCAACAACAGTTCGACGATGACGGTGCACCGCGGTGCCATCGGCAGCACCGTGCTTGCTCTCGAAGCGCCGCTGCTGATCGACGCAGCGGCGTTCAGCGAAGTCAAGGACACCAGCTCGGTCGCCGCCAACGTCGGGCTGGCGCTGCTGTCGCTGGCCATCGGCAAGGGCGGCAGTTCGACGGCGGTGGACAAGGAAGCTGTCGCCGACCCCGCCCAGTACCGCGCACTCGTCGGTGCCGGCGTCGGCACGGTGCGCGAGATGTTCATGCAGCGCGTGCGCGCCGGGCAGTAGATGCGTCGCTGGCGCCTCCGACGGGAATCGAACCCATATCTAGCGCTTAGGAGGCGCTCGTTCTATCCATTGAACTACGGCGGCGGGTGAACGGATTTTCTCATGGGGGCCAGCGCACTCAAGGAAATGTGGCTCCGCCACTTTCCTTGACCCCCACGGGGGGCTGAGCCCGCGCACAAAGGCCCGACAGGGGCTTTGTGGCTGGCGAAGGCCATCCGGCCTGCAAACCGGATGGCGGGCTCGGCGCAGCCGAGACCTGGGGGCACTCAGAACCGCCAGGTCCAGATCAGGTCCAGCGAGTTTTCCATCCCGCTCTGCGCCCGCAGCGTGAAGCGCTGCGCGATGCGGTAGATGAGCTGCCAGGTGCCGGTGGTCGCGTTGACGCCGCGCTCGTAGCCGACATACCAGCGCCGGCCGAGTTGTTTGCCCAGGCTGATCACGGTCTCGCGCACCTCGCCGTCGGTCTGGCGCACCGACAGGTCGTCGATGCCGATCGCGCGCAGCAACGCGTCGGTGGGCGCTTCGCCTTCGCCGGCGAGCAGGGCCACCGCGGCGCGTTGCAGCACCGCGGTGTCGGTGCGGCCCAGGCCGTCGGCGCCGCGCCCGAGCACCAGCCACGACAACTTTTCGGTCTCGCTCATCTCCGGCTCGCTGACCAGGCGCACCCGCGGCGTGAGTGCGTTGCCGGTGATCGCGACGCCAACGCGCACGTCCATATTCGGCCGCAGCGCCAGGATGTCCAGGCGCGGGTTGTCGGCAATCCCCGAGAAGGCCACCAGGCCGCGATCGATCTCCAACTTTTGACCGTAGGCTGCATAGGTGCCGTTTTCTGCGCGCACGGTGCCGTTCACCGCGAGTCGGCCGCCGGGTGTCGTCAGGCGCAACTGGCCTTTGAGTGCGGTGTCCAGACCGCGGCCGCGCAGGCGCAGTTTTTCACCCAGATCGATGTCGACGCTGACCTGCGCGGTGCGTAGCAGGCGTGGCGCTGCGGCCACCTCGCCGGCAGCCAGACCCGGCACCGCGGCCTCGCGCCGGACCGTGACATCGTCGTCGAGCGACGGGGCGTCGCGCCGGCTGAGGTCGAAGAAGCCGCTGTCGACCGCGACCTTGCCGGTCAGGCGCAGCGCATCGGGTTGCAGCGACAGCGCCGCGTTGCCGCTGGCGACGAGTTGCCGGTCGACACGTCCGATGAGGCGGAACTTCTGCGCCAGCACGCTGAGTTGCGCCTGCGGCTTGTCGCCGAAGGTCGCACCGCCGCTGGCGCTGAGCGAGCCGTCGCCGCCGCGCAGGCTGGCGCGTTCGATGCGCGCGGTGGCGCCGTCCAGCGCGACGAGCAGTTCGCCTTCGCTGAAAGCCACGCCTTGCAGCAGGTTGCGCACGTTGACGCCTGCGGCGCGCAGCTCGCCGGTGTATTCGGGCGCGCCGAAGCGCCCGCTCAAGCGCGCGGTGGCAGAAAGCTCGCCATCGACACGCCAGCCCGGCGGGACCCAGCCGCCCCAGATCGCCAACTGCGGCACTGCGATATGCATCGCGCCGTCGAGCGGCGCATCGGCGGCGGGCCAGCGCCGGCCGGCGCCGGTGCGCGCATTCACAGCGCCCGACAGCGTGCCCAGGTAGCGGCCGGCCAGCAGCGGCACGAAGCGCCATTCGCCGTCGTGGGCCGACAAGGTCAGGCTGGCATCGGTCAGGCCGAAGAGCTGCATCGCACCGGATTCGGTGACATGCAGGTCGCCGCTGTCGCGTTTGAAAATCACCTCGGCGTCAAACCGGTCGCCGGCGCGGATGTCGACTTGTGCGCTCATGCGCAGGTCGCCACCCCAGAGCACCGCCGGCTGCGCGCGCTGCAGATAGGGGGCGACCAGAACCGGGCCGACTTCGGCCTGCACTTGAAGCTCGGGCCGGCCGGCATCGGCGCGATAGCGGATCGTGTTCCAGACCAGCGGCACGCCGCCGGCCAGCGTGGCGCGGCCGGCACTGGCCTGCAGCGCGGCGAGGCTGCCGTCGGCGCCGATCTGCACTTCGCCCTGCACATCGCGCAGGTCGAGCCAGGAGGCGTCGGCGGGGCGCGTGATGTTCGGGATGTTGGTGGCCTTCGTAACGTTGGTGAGGTTTGTGAGGTTCGTGAGGTTCGTGAGGTTCGTGCGATTGGTGGGCGCAGCCAGCGCGGCTGACGGTGTCGGTGACGGCGTCATTGACGGCGTCGCTGGCGGCGTCGCTGAGGGCATCACTGCGGCCGACCTCCCAGCCGCAGCCGCAGCCACTGACGCAGGCACAGCCGCAATCGCCTCGCCACCCGACCAGACCCCGGCGCTCAAGCGGGTCACGGCGCCGCGCCAGGTGCCGCCGCCAGCGGCGGCTGCAAACCAGCCGCCGTCGGCGCTCATCTGCGCCTGCGTGCCGGCGCTGGCGACGAGGCCGAGCGCGCGTTCGATGGCCAACGGCGGCCGCGCGGCGGCGGCCAGGTCGATCTGCATGCGGTGCGCGCCCAGCGCGCCCTGCACCGTGCCGCGCAGCAGGGCCAGGCGTCGGCCGGCGTAGACCAGACCCGAGAGCTCGGTTTGCAGGCTGATCGACTGATCGCGCCCGCTGTCCAGACGCCATTCGGCGCGACCTTGGTCGAGCTGCATCACGCCGGCACGCAGCGCTTGCAGCGACAGCGTGCCTTCGGTGTGCAGCAGCGGCCAGCGGCCGTCGGCGCTGACTGAGGCTGTGGCCTTGCCGGCCAGGGGCAGCCAGCGCGCCAGCACGGCCGGTCGCTGGGCGGTGGGTCCCGGTGCCAGCTCCGCGCCCAGCATCACCAGCGGCACCAGCGGCGCCAGTTCGGCCAGCGTGCCGGCGTCGAGCGTGGCGCGCCAGCGGTCGGCTTCGCCGCTGCCGAGCGGGTCGCCCTGGCCTTCAAGCGTGAGCCGGTTGTCGTGCATCGTCAGCGCGGCGCGCAGCCGGCTGCGCTGTGCCGCGGGCAGCCGGCCGTCGTGGCTGAGATCCAGATGGGCCAGCATCGGCACGCCCGCGAGCAGCGAATCGCGGACGTCCAGGCTGCCGTTGCCATGCACCGTTTGCAGCAGTTGCAGCAGCGGCAGGCGGGCTGCGTTGTCGGGCAACGCGAGGTCGAATTTCCACTGTGCATTCAGCCGATGCGGCCCGCGCCGCCACGCTGACCCGGCGGCGCCGGGCCACCATGGCAGCGGGTCAAAGTCGGCGAGCTGCCCGACGCTGCTGGCCTGCCAGCGTGCAAGTGCGCCGCGTTGCAGCGTCGCGCTGATGTCGGCCGTCGCGGCGCCCGCACTCGCGCGCAGGCGTTCGACGTGAATGCGCTGCGCGCTCAGCAGGGTGTCGAAGTCCAGCAGCACCGGCAGTGGCGCGCCGTCAACGCGGCCTTCGAGCTTGCCAAGCAGGCGCATCTCGACCTTGCGCAGCGCCGCCGCGGGGGCGGCGGTTGTGGTGGTCGCGGGGGGCGCGGATGGCGCCCCGGACGCAGGCGCGCTGGCCGGCGTGGCGGCGGCTGCGGCCAGCTTGTCGGGCGCCGGCAGCCCGCGCAGGATCATCTCGATCGAACCCGACAGCGCCATCGCCGCAGCGCGGCCATCCAGCGACTGCGGCCGCAGGCCGTCGACCGTGGTCTTCAGCGTCAGGCTGCTGCCCTGCCAGAGGCCGCTGCCACGCACGCGGCCGCCGGCCGTTGTGGCATCGCCAAACTGCAACTCGACATCGCGCACTTCGACGCGGTCGGCCTGCGCCGGCACCGCCTGGATCTCCAGCCGCGCGCGGCGCAGCGGCAAGCGGCCTTCGTTCCAGCGGCCGGGCAAGGTGTTGTCGACCTCGATATCGGCGTTGGCCGTCGCTTTCGCCCCGCCGGTGTCGATGTGGGCGCGGCCGCTCAGCCGCGTCTGCGGCGCACCGCTGGCCAGTGCGGCCAAGTCCAGTGCCTGCGTCGTGGCGACGAGGCGGCCCAGCAGCCAGGCGTCGAAAGGCCGCACTTCAGCCTGCGCGTCAAATGCCGGCGCCGGGGTTGGGGCAGCGGCTGGCGCTGCGTTCGGTGCGCTGACCCGCGGTGCGCCGCGCAGCGTGGCTTGCAGGTCAAACGCCGCCAGCGGGCCGGCCGCGGTGGCCTGGCCGGACCAACCCTGTTGTCCCGGGGCACTGTCGGCGTCGGTGACGCGCAGCGCGGCGTCGAGCGTGTACGGCGCATCGGCGTCGATGCGCAGGTGGCCGCTGGCGCGCAGGCGATCCCAGCCAAAGGCCAGGTTTTCGACCAGATGGCGGCCACCGCCGGCGGCGCCAAGTTGCACCGCGGCGCGCAGCTTAAGCACCGGCGCCAGCGCATCGATCTGCAGCGTCTCGACGCTGACCCGCGCGGCCTGCGCCTCGACCGGCAAGCGCAATGTCTGTGGCAGCTTGAGTGGATCGTTAGACGCCGCGCCGCTGCGCACCACGATCCGCTGCGCGCTGGCCGAATCGATCTCGACGCCGGCCCAGACCCCGGACCGCAACCACCAGCGCCAGCGCAGGCCCCGCAGTTCCAGGTTGTGAATCTCGATGTGCAGGCCCTTCGCGCCGGCCCATTCGACGCGCTCTGCGTCGAAATCCGCACCGAGCAGCGCGCCCTTCGGGTTGATCACCTTCAAGCCGGGCAAATGGGTGAGCAGCCAGGCGCTTCGGGCTTCGCTTTGCAACGTCGATCGGACGCCAAAAAAGCCCATCAACGGCAGGCCGATGAGCGCCGCCAGCAGCGCCCACCAGGCGCTGCGCAACAGCGCGCGGCGCGCGCGCGGCGGCGCATTTTTTGGCGCCAATGCCGACGCGGTTGTCGAGAGGCCTGTGGGAGCGGGTGTGGGGGCTTCGAGGCCGGATTTCATCGCGCTGTGCCGCCGCCGTCAGAACACGATGCCGACGCTGAAGTGCAACCGCACGCGGCGCAGTTCGCTGGCGTAGGCGAGGTCCAGCTTCAGCGGCCCGACGGGGCTGCGCCAGCGCAGGCCGACACCGCTGCCGAGCACTGGCTTGAAATCCTTGAAGGTGGCGGCGGCATTGCCGGCATCGACAAATACCGCGCCCCAGAGCTGCGGCATCGAGTCCAGGATCGGCCGCGCCAGCTCGACGCTGCCGGTGAGCAGCGCGTTGCCGCTGCCGACCACGCCGGCCGTCGTCGGCCCCAGGCTGCGGTAGGCATACCCGCGCACCGAATCGTCACCTCCGGCGCGGAAGCGCAGACCCTCGGGCACCTCGAGCTGGTCGGGCGCGAAGATCTGGCCGGCCTCGACGCGCGCCTGGCCGTACCAGCGCTGCCACAGCGGCAAGTAGGCGGTGACGCGGCCATAGGCACGGCCGAAGGCGCCGCGCAGTTTGCCGCCGGACTGGGCCTGGCCACCACCGCCTTGCAGTGACAGCGTCAGGCCGCGCGTGGGCAGGATCGGGTCGTCGATGTCGCGCCAGCTCCAGTGGTAATGCGCCGAAAGTGAATGTGCATCGTCGCGGCTCGTTGCGGTGCGCCGCGACGAGCGGTCGAACTGCGCAAAGACCAGGCGCTCGATGCGCGGCGAGTCCTGCGCGCGCCCGGCGCGCAGGCGCTGCGTGAGTACGGCATCGGTGTCGGTCTCCAGCCGCTCCACCGTGCCGCCGGCCAGCCAGCGATAGAAGCCCGGGCCGGGGTGGGTGCTGATCTCGCCGTCCCAGGCTTGGCGCGCGCGGCCCCATTCAGCCTTGTTGCGCGCCGTCGCCGCGTAACCGAGCACGCGCCGGTAGATATGTTCCAAGGTCGCGCGTGGCCCGGTATTGGCGCTCACGCCAACGCCCACGGTGAGCTGGTGCAAGGGCAGCTCGGCCAGGCGCACCAGCACCGGCGCGGCTTCGGCCTTGTCGACGTTGTTGTCGAGCGCCACGCTGACACGCTCGAAGAGGCCGGACTTCTGCAGCCGGTCCTGAAAATCAAGCAGCAGCGTTTCGGTGACCGGCGTGCCCGCCACAAAGCCGGCCTGGTTGAGCACGGTCTGGCGATCGTGCAGCGACAGGCCTTCGACATCGATTTCGCCGCTGCGAAACAGCGGGCCCGATTCAGCCACCAGGTACAGCCGCGCACTGTGTTGTGAAGCGTCGATATCGGCGGCGGTGCCACCCCAGGCCGCGGCGGCGTATCCGGCGGCGCGCAACTGCGCCAACGCGCCGGCCTTGGCGTCAGTCCAGGCCGGGTTGCGGAACGGCGCGCCGGCCTTCATCGGCCAGCTTTCGCGCAAGCCTTGCAGGGTCTGCAGCGCGAGCGGGTCCTTGGCCAGCACCGCGCTGGCCAGCGCGCCATCGGGTTCGATATCAACGCGCACGACGCGGGTCTGCGGGCCGGTTTCCAGCGCCACGCGCACCCGCTCCGGCAGGCCGGCCTGTGCGGCTGGCTCGCGCGTGATGCGCACCACCGGCGCAAAAAATCCTTCGGTCTGCAGCAGCTCGCGTATCTGCGACGGCGCCGCGTCGATCAGGCGCGCGAGTTCGCTGTCGCTGATCGACTCGCCGCGGGCCACGCTACCCAGGCGCACCAGGTCCAGATGGCGTTCGAGCAGCGCCTTCAACGCCGCTGGTGCGTCGATCTCGACCACGATCGGCGCCGGTGGCAGCGGCGCGGCGCCGGTCCCCGCGCCTGCACCCGTGCCAGCCGGATCGCGCTGCAACAGCGCACAACCACTGCCCAACAGAATTGGCCCCGCCAGCAGCAAGGCTGCCAGCCAGCGTGTCATTTGCTGAGCAGCCGAATCGCGCCTTCGAGACCAGCCAGCGTGAGCGGGAACATGCGCTGGTTCATCAGTTGCTGCACGATAGAGATGCTTTGCCGGTACTGCCACACACCCTGCGGCTCGGGGTTGATCCAGGCAAATTTGGGGAAGGCGTTGGTCAGCCGCTGCAGCCATTCGGCGCCGGCTTCTTCGTTGTTGTATTCGACGCTGCCGCCGGGTTGCAGGATTTCATAGGGGCTCATCGTGGCGTCGCCGACGAAGATCACCTTGTAGTCCTTGTTGTACTTGCGGATCAGGTCCCAGGTCGCGAACTTCTCGCTGAAGCGGCGCCGGTTGTTCTTCCACATGAAGTCGTAGACGCAGTTGTGGAAGTAATAAAACTCCAGGTGCTTGAACTCGCTCTTGGTTGCCGAAAACAGCTCTTCGACGCGATGAATATGTTCGTCCATCGTGCCGCCGACATCCATCAGCAGCAGCACTTTGACCTTGTTGTGTCGCTCGGGCACCATCTTGATGTCCAGGTAGCCGGCGTTGGCCGCGGTCGCGTGGATGGTGTCGTCGAGGTCGAGCTCTTCTTCGGCGCCTTCGCGCGCGAAGCGGCGCAGCCGACGCAGTGCGAGCTTGATATTTCGCGTGCCGAGTTCGAGGCCGCCGTCGTAGTCCTTGTAGGCGCGCTGGTCCCAGACTTTTACCGCGCTCTTGTTGCGCCCCTTGTCCTGCCCGATGCGGATGCCCTGCGGGTTGTAGCCAAAGGCGCCAAAGGGGCTCGTGCCACCGGTGCCGATCATCCGGCTGCCACCTTCGTGACGTTCCTTTTGCTCTTCGAAACGTTTTTTCAGCGTTTCCATCAACTCGTCCCAGCCCATTTTCTCGATCGCCGCTTTTTCTTCGGCCGAGAGCTCAAGCTCGAGCGTCTTGCGCAGCCATTCCAGCGGCACGTCCTGGCTGAAGTCGGTGAGCAGCTCGACGCCCTTGAAATACGCAGAGAAGGCGCGGTCGAATTTGTCGAAGTGTGATTCGTCCTTGACCAGCGTCGTGCGCGACAGGTAATAAAAGTCATCGACCGAGGTGCCGATGACACCTTCTCGCAGCGCTTCGAGCAGGGTCAGGTATTCCTTCACCGACACCGGCAGCTTGGCCGCGCGCAGCGTGTAGAAAAAGTTGATCAGCATCGGCTTGGCGCTCGCTGCAATGGGCCTCAAGTCTAGCGGCTGCGACGCCAGCGCCAGTGTCGGCATCTTTGTCGTCGGTCAAGTCCGCGTCGGTGCGGCGCGGGGCGTTGTCGGGGTGTCGTCAGGACGCAACCTGGGGCCGGGGCTGACCCATCCCAAAGGTGGGCGCGCGCTGCCGGCGGCACAAGAACAATCGCGGCGTGCCCGATTGGTCCTTCTTCGTCTCGACGCTGCTGATGCAGTTTTCTGTCTCCGCCATGGTCTGGCTGCTGGCGGCCCGCGCCGGCCTGGCGCGCCGGGCGGCGATGCATTGGTCCGCGGGCTCGACGCTGGTCGGCTTGAGCCTGGTTTTGTGGTTGGTGCGTAGCGACGGCGAACACTGGATCGGCCATGGTCTGGCGCCGGTGTTGGCGATGTTGGGTTTTGTCCTGCTGCTGCGCGGCCTGGAGAAATTTGCGCATTCCGACGGCGCCGACCGGCTGCATGGCTGCGTGGTGGTTGCCACCACCTTGGGTGCGCTGGGGCTCGAAGTTTCGGGCGCTGACCATCAGGCGGCCGGAGTCATCTATTTTTCGGCGCTGGCCTGCACATTGGTGCCGGGATCGATGCGTGTCGCGCACGATTTGGGCGCGGAACTCGGCGAGTTCGCGGCGCGCCTGTTGACGCTGCCGATGGGCCTGGTCGGTGTGCTCTTTGGTGTCTGGGCGCTGCTGCTCGCGGCCACGCCGGAACAGATTGCCAGCTCCTCCGAGCGGCGTGCCGCCACCGGCTTGCTCATCGGCTACGCCTGCATCTTTGCGGTGAGCAGCCTGAGTGTCGGCTTCGGTGCGATGCTCGTGCGCCGCCTGGTGCTCAAGCTGCAACGGGCTTCGCTGCGCGACGCCCTGACCGGCATGCTCAACCAGCGTGGTCTGGATGCCTGGATGCAGCGCGACGAAGGGCGCCCGCTGCGCAGCCTGCGTGGCTTCGCGGTGCTGAGTGTCGAAATCGACCACCTGCGGGCGATCAACGCCCAGCATGGCCATGCCGCCGGCGACGCCGTGCTGGAGTCGATGGCGCGCACGCTGATGTCGCAATCGCGCGAGATCGATCGTGTCGCCCGCGTCGGCGGCGCGCGCTTCCGCGTCGTGCTCGCACACACCGACGAGGCCGCCGCAGCGCTGGCCGCCAAGCGGCTGATCGACGCGGTGCGCAAGCAACTGGTGGACCTGGGAGACACCCCTTTGCGCTGCACGGTCAGCGTCGGCGTGGCGGTCGCCGACGATGCCGAGCAGCCGATCAGCGTCGTTGCGCGATGGGCCGACGATGCCTTGCAACTCGCGCAGTGCGAAGGTCGAGACCGCGCGCGCCTGGTGCTCCGCACATTGCAGCCTGCGGCTGCTGGCGCCTGATTGACGCCAACGAGCGGCGCCAACGGGTGTCGCCAACGAGCGACGCCAAGGATCCACGTCAAATTCGACAACAAGGTTCGACGCCATGGCGGTCGGGATGCGCCAGCCGCATCCGTGCCGTAGTTCACGCTGCGGCGTGACCATCGGGCGCTGCGGGACGTGGCGGCCTTGGATGCCGCCGGTGGCGGCCGAAATGCCGCTATCGACTTCGCAACCGGCCTGCGAAGCGCGCGCATGTCCAACACCAAGATCATCCTCCTGACCCTGACTCTCCAACTCGGCCTGTGCTCGCTGGTCTGGGTTGGCATGGCGCGTTTGACCGTCGCGCGGCTGGCGGCATTCCATTGGGCGGCCGGATCGGCCTTGGTCGGGCTCGGGCTCGCGCTGATCCTGCAGCGCATGGAGCTGAACCCCTGGATCGGCCATGTGCTGGCCAATACGCTGGTGCTGGCGGGGTTCGTGGCCATGCACCGGGGGGTGGAAGTCTTCGCGCGTGCTAGACCAGGCGATGCGATGCATGCCAGCCTGCTCGCCTGCACGGTGCTGATCCTGCTCCTGGCGCAGGGTGGCGACAGCAACCGGCAACTGTCGGCACTGGTCACCTCAGCGTCATGTGCTGCGACGCTGCTGCGCGCCGCGGCGCTTTCAAGACGCACCATGCGCGACGAGTTCGGCACCGCCACCGCCACCTTGCTGGCGCTGCCGCTGGCGCTTGTCGGCAGCCTGCTGGGCCTGCGCGCGGTGCTGCTGGTGCTGGCGCCCGAGCAGGTGGGCCTGCAAGTGACTGATAAACGGGTCTTCAACCTGGTGCTTGGCTTCGCCTTCATGGCGGCGGTGATGGTGCTCAACGTGGGTTTCGGCGCGATGGTCGTGCTGCGCATGGTGCGTCAGTTGCAAAGCCTGTCGGAGCGCGATCCGCTGACCGGCCTGCTCAACCGGCGTGGCCTCGATCTGGCGCTGCAGCGCGAATCGGCTCGTGCGCTTCGGCCCGGCCGTGGTTTTGCAACGCTGTCGATCGACATCGATCACTTCAAGTTGATCAACGACCATCACGGCCACGGTGTCGGCGATGCTGTGCTGGAGGCGCTGGCGCGCACGCTGCAGTCGCAGCTGCGTGATGTCGATCGTGTCGCCCGCACCGGTGGCGAGGAGTTCTGCGTGCTGCTGTCCAACGTCGACGAAGCGACTGCGGCGCTGACCGCGCAGCGCCTGCTCGCGGCAGTGCGCGCGCAAGGCCTGGAGGCCGGCGCCGAGACCCTGCGCTGGACGGTGAGCGTCGGTGTCGCCGTCGCCCACCACATGGGCGAAGCGCCGGCGGCCGTGCTCCGGCGCGCTGACGAGGCGCTGTACATGGCCAAACGCGAGGGGCGCGACCGGGCGCGCATTGCACCGGCGATCACGCCCGCGGTGGCGCCGGCGCTGGTCGCTGCCTGAGCCTGCGCTCAGCGGCGTTTGCGCGCCGGCCCGGGGTCGTGGGCCTGGAGCCAGTTGAAGAATTCGGTGTACCAGAG
>JAYUSP010000405.1:0-3852 GCA_043755615.1 Betaproteobacteria bacterium | reverse complement strand
TGCCTGCGCATGGGCGATCGCTCGTTCATGGGCGCCGCGTCTCGCGGCGCGCGTGCTGCAAGCATGAACGGGACGAGCGACCATGCCTGCGCATGGGCGATCGCTCGTTCATGGGCGCCGCGTCTCGCGGCGCGCGTGCTGCAAGCATGAGCGGGACGAGCGAGCCGGCCCGCGTGCAGCCCCGCTCTTACCTTTCGTTTGACTTCGGCACCCGACGGGTTGGTGTCGCGGTGGGCAATTCGCTGCTCGGCCACGCGCAGCCGCTGCGCACCGTGGCGGCCGAAGGGGCTGCGCGTTTTGCGGCAATAGCCGCACTGCTGGCCGAATGGAAACCCGATGCGTTGGTCGTCGGTGTGCCCTTCCATCCTGACGGCGCGGCGCATGACAATACCCGCCGCGCGCAGCGTTTTGCGCGCCAGTTGCAGGGCCGGTTTCACCTGCCGGTGCACGAAGTCGACGAGCGCTACAGCACCACCGAAGCGCTCGCCGATGGCGCCGCCCATACCACCACCGATATCGACGCCGCTGCGGCCGTGATCATCCTCGACCAGTTTCTGCGCACCCTCGATGTGACGCCCGCGCCCGATGCTCCAGCTTGACGCCGAAGCCCTCTACACCGACCTGCGCCGCGGCGTGCAGGCGCTGTTGCCGCAGGATGCCTTGCTCGTCGGCATCTGGTCGGGTGGCGCCT
The DNA here is from genome assembly GCA_043755615.1 of Betaproteobacteria bacterium. Classification (GTDB taxonomy): domain Bacteria; phylum Pseudomonadota; class Gammaproteobacteria; order Burkholderiales; family Burkholderiaceae_C; genus Rubrivivax. Next base: position 3,161 of record JAYUSP010000405.1, on the reverse strand, counting down.
GGCTCGCTGAAAGACTGCACGCCGACCTGGGCCTTGCCGGCCGCCATGGCGTGATCTCGAGCACCCTGCACCGCGACGACTTCGGCTCGCGCGGCCTGACTGGCGGCAACGACGCCACCGATCTGCCGGCGGCCATCGACGACCGCCACATCGTACTCGTCGACGATGTGCTCTACACCGGACGCACGATCCGCGCTGTGGTCAACGAGCTGTTTGACTTCGGCCGACCGGCCAGCGTGACGCTGGCGGTGCTGGTCGACCGTGGCGGGCGCGAGCTGCCGATCGCGGCGGCCTATGCCGCAGCCAAGATTGCGCTGCCGGCGTCGCAGCGCCTGTCGCTGCTGCGCGGCGACGGCGGCGCTTTCAGCTTTTTGGTGCGCGACGGCGCGGAGCGCGCAGGATGATCTCGCGCCGCAACCCGCAGCTCAACAAAAACGGCGAGCTGATCCATCTGCTGTCGATCGAAGGCCTGCCCAAGGCGGTGCTGACGCAGATCCTCGATACCGCGGGCACCTTCTTGAGCGTCAACCAGCGGGATGTGAAAAAAGTGCCGCTGCTGCGGGGCAAGAGCATCTTCAACCTCTTTTTCGAGAACTCCACGCGCACCCGCACGACCTTCGAGATTGCCGCCAAGCGGCTGAGCGCCGATGTCATCAACCTCGATATCGCACGCTCGTCGACGGCCAAGGGCGAGAGCCTGCTCGACACCATCGCCAACCTGTCGGCGATGCATGCCGACATGTTTGTCGTGCGCCATGGCGAGAGTGGCGCGCCGTACCTGATCGCCCAGCATTGCGCGCCGCATGTGCATGTCATCAATGCCGGCGACGGCCGCCATGCGCACCCGACGCAGGGGCTGCTGGACATGTACACGATCCGCCAGCACAAGCCCGATTTCACGCAGCTCACGGTGGCCATCGTCGGCGACATCGTGCACTCGCGCGTGGCGCGGTCGGACATCCATGCGCTGACGACACTCGGCGTGCCCGAGATCCGCGCCGTCGGCCCAAAGACCCTGGTGCCGGCGGACCTTCGCGAGATGGGGGTGCGGGTCTGCCACGACATGGCCGAAGGCCTGCGCGGCGCCGATGTCGTGATCATGCTGCGCCTGCAGAACGAACGCATGGCCGGCGCGATGCTGCCCAGCGCCGCCGAGTTTGCCAAGAGCTTCGGCCTGACGCCGGAAAAGCTCGCGCTGTGCAAGCCCGATGCGATCGTGATGCACCCGGGGCCGATCAACCGCGGCGTCGAAATCGACTCGCGGGTCGCCGATGGCGCGCACAGCGTGATCCTCTCGCAAGTGACCTATGGCATCGCCGTGCGCATGGCGGTGATGGCCACGATCGCGGGCAACGACGCATGACCACAAAGATTCTCATCCAGGGCGGGCGTGTGATCGACCCCGCATCGGGCCGCGATCAAACCGCCGATGTGCTGATTGCCGGCGGGCGCATCGTCGAGATTGCTGCGCCGGCCAGCGAGCGCAGCGACTTCGCGCCTGAGCGGGTGATCGACGCCCGCGGCTGCATCGTTGCGCCGGGCCTGGTCGACCTTGCCGCGCGATTGCGTGAACCCGGCCTCGAACACGAAGGCATGCTCGAGAGCGAACTCAAGGCGGCGGCCGCCGGTGGTGTCACGAGCCTGGTCTGCCAGCCCGATACCGACCCGACGCTGGACGAGCCCGGGTTGGTCGAGATGCTCAAGTTCCGCGCCCGCAAACTCAGCCGCTGCCGGCTGTTCCCGCTCGGTGCGCTGACCCGTGGCCTGCGCGGCGAGGCGCTGACCGAGATGGTCGAGCTCAGCGAGGCCGGCTGCGTTGGTTTTGCGCAGGCCGAAGTGCCGGTCGCCGATACGCTGGTCTTGCAGCGCGCGCTGCAATATGCGTCGACTTACGGCTACAGCGTCTGGCTGCGCCCGCAGGACCACTGGCTTGGCAAGGGCGTTGCGGCCAGCGGCGCGATCGCCACCCGGCTTGGCCTGGCCGGCGTGCCGGTGGCCGCCGAGACGGTGGCGCTGCACACCATCTTCGAGCTCGTGCGGGCCACCGGCGCGAGGGTGCATCTGTGCCGGCTGTCCAGCGCCGCCGGGGTATCGCTGCTGCGTGCGGCCAAGGCCGAAGGCCTGCCTCTAACGGCCGACGTGAGCATCAACTCGCTGCACCTGACCGACGCCGATATCGGCTACTTTAACCCGGCAATGCGCCTCGCACCGCCGCTGCGCCAGCAGCGCGACCGCGATGCGCTGCGCGCCGGCCTGGCCGACGGCACCATCGACGCGCTGGTCAGCGACCACATGCCGGTCGGCGCCGACGAAAAGAACCTGCCCTTTGCCGAGGCGATGCCCGGCGCGACCGGGTTGGAACTGCTGCTCGGCCTGGCGCTGAAGTGGGCCGCCGACGACCGCGTTGCGTTGCGCCGCGCGCTGGCGGTGGTCACCTGCGACCCGGTGCGCGTGCTCGGCGCAGCGCTGGGTTCGCTGAGCAGCAGCGCCGGCCAGCTGGTCGTCGGTGGCGTCGCCGATGTCTGTGTATTCGATCCGGCGGCACGCTGGCCGGTGACGCCAGAATCGTTGCGCAGCCAGGGCAAGCACACGCCGTTTTTGTTTGAACATGGCGGCATCGAGATGCCCGCGCAGGTGCGTTGCACCGTCGTCGCCGGCACGCTGGCTTTTGAAGCCGCGGCGCCAGGGCGCTGAGGCGTTGTTGCGTTTCGTTCGCGCGGAGCCGCGGTGATGCGTTGCCCTCGCGCCAGACCGAAATGATGCGTCGCTTGCGCGCCGCGTGGCGGCTGTCCCTGGCAGTGCTGCACGGTGTCCACGGCCTCGTGATCGTGCTCGGATTTTTCCCGCTGATGAAACCCGCGGCACGCCACGAGCGCATCCGCTGGTGGTCGGCCAAGATGCTGCGCATGCTCGGCATCGAGCTCGTCGTCAGTGGCCATTTCAGGCCCGGCGCGAAGCTCATCGTGGCGAATCACATCTCGTGGCTGGACATCATGGCGGTGCACGCCGTCTGCCCCGAAGCGCGTTTTGTATCCAAGGCCGATGTCCAGCAATGGCCGCTCGTCGGCCGCCTCGTTGCGGCGGCCGACACGCTGTACATCGAGCGCGAACGGCGCCGCGACGCGCTGCGGGTGGTGCATCAGATGGCCGAGGCGCTGAAG
>JAYUSP010000404.1:0-3856 GCA_043755615.1 Betaproteobacteria bacterium | reverse complement strand
GCCTGCACCGCCTGCATCGGTGTCAAGCGGCCATCGAGTACCTCGACCACCGCCGCCGTGATCGGCATCTCGACGCCGAGCGCGTGCGCCCGGCGCAGCACCGTGGCTGCGGTGTAGACCCCTTCGGCGACATGGCCGAGCGAGGCCAGCACCTGCGCCAGCGTCTGCCCCTGCGCCAGCAGCAGACCGACCTGCCGATTGCGCGACAGCGCGCCAGTGGTGGTGAGCACCAGATCGCCCAGGCCCGACAGGCCCATGAAAGTCTCGGCGCGCGCGCCCAGCGCCAGACCCAGGCGCGTGATCTCGGCCAGGCCGCGGGTGATCAGCGCGGCGCGCGCGTTCAGGCCCGGCAGGCCTGACGCGCCCGCAGCCGCAACACCTGCGGCGGCGCCACCGTCACCGTCGCGATCGTCGGCCCCGACAGCCAAGCCGTCGAGCAAACCGGCGGCGATCGCAAGCACGTTCTTGACCGCGCCGCCGACCTCGACACCCACCGGATCGACTGACGTGTAGACGCGCAGGCTCTCGCTGTGAAATGCTTCCACGGCGCGCTCTCGCAGCGCCGCATCGGCACTCGCCACGACCAGCGCGGTGGCCTGCCCGTGCGCGACCTCGATCGCAAAACTCGGGCCCGACAGCACACCGGCAGCGCCACCGGCGCGTACTTGGGCGGCGATCTCGTGGCCGAGCGCGCCGCCAGGGGTTTCGAAGCCCTTGCACAGCCACAGCACCGGCGTCGCTGCATCAATATGTTGCAGGGTTTCGCGCAGCCCGCTCATCGGCGTCGCAACGACCACCAGGCCGCCCTGGGCATGGGCCAGCGCCTCGGCGCGGTCGGCGGTGATGCGCAGCGCCGAAGGCAGCGTCACGCCATCGAGATAGCGCCGGTTGATGCGCTGTTGCCGCATCGATTCGGCTTGCGCCGGGTCACGCGCCCAGAGCAGCACCTCATGCCGCGCCGCCGCGCTGCAGGCCAGCGCCGTGCCCCAGGCACCGGCCCCGAGCACCGCAATCCGCATGCGCTTGATTCAGCGTGTCAATTGACGTTGGTGATGATCCGCGAGCCGCCGTTGCTCTGTGCCGCGGCTTGGGCCTGCTGGGCTTCGAACATGGCCTGGAAATTGACTTCGGTAAGCAGGATCGGCGGGAAGCCGGCGCGGGTGCAAACGTCGGACACGATGGCGCGCAGGTAGGGGTAAATCATCTGCGGGCAGACGATCGACAGGATGCCCTCTTTCTGCTCTTCGGGCACGTTGCGGATCTCGAAGATGCCGGCCTGTTTGGCTTCGACCAGGAACAGCACCTTGTCGGCAACCTTGGTCGTCACGGTGGCGCTGACACAGACCTCGAACACGCCGTCGGCAACACCCGCGGCGGTCATGCCGAGGTTGATGTCAACCTGCGGCTGCGTCTGGTCGAGCAGGATCTGCGGCGAGTTCGGTTGCTCCAGCGACAGGTCCTTCAAGTACATGCGCTGGATCTGGAAAACGGGGGTCGGGTCTTGCTCGTCCATGGTGTGAGGTCTCGGGTGGGGATGGGCGTTGCGGCGCGGTGGCAGCAACAACAAAGGGCGCGCTGATTATCGCCGGCCGCGTCGACCGGGGCGGGCGCCGAAGGCGGGCCGGATGTGCGTCAAGCCGAACCCGCAAGCAGCGGCAGCAAGCCGCCGCGCTGGTCGAGCGCCACGAGGTCGTCGCAGCCGCCGACATGGGTCTGCCCGATGAAGATTTGCGGCACCGTGCGGCGGCCGGTGGTTTCGATCATGCGGTCGCGCGCTTGCGCGTCGAGGTCGACCCGGATCTCTTCGACCCGGGCCACGCCGCGTGCCATCAGCAGGGCCTTGGCGCGCTGGCAAAAAGGGCAGACCAGGGTGGTGTACATCGTGACGGATTGCATCGTGTGGATTTTCAGCTGTACGGCCCGGGCATGCGGGACTCGGGGCCTTTCAGCGGCCCGGCGGGAGTGGCAAAGTTGCGCGCGGCGGCCGCGGTTCAAGCCTTGGCGGCGCTTTTTTCAACCGGCAGATTGGCTTCGCGCCAGGCGTTGACGCCGCCGGAAAGCGCCTTTGCGTTTTCGTAGCCCAGCTTGCGCAATGCCCCAGCGGCACGGCCGGCACGCGCACCGGTGGGGCACATCACGATCAGCGGCAACGCCTTGTTCGACGGCAGATCCTTGGAGCCGTCGATCTGGCCCAGCGGCACGTTGCGCGCGCCACTGGCATGGCCGGCGGCGTACTCGGCCGGCTCGCCGACATCGATCAGCACCCCTTTTTCGCGGTTGATCAGGCGCACCGCTTCGGCGGTGCCGATGGCGCCACCCACGCCGGTGCCACGCAGCAGCGGCGCGATCAACATCCCGCCGGAAACAAAAGCGACCAGGAGCAAAAGCCAGTTTTCGATCAGGAAGTTCACAGCGGGGGCCTTTGGCGGGTCAAACCGCGGATTGTAAGATTCCGCGCTCGGGCCCTGCCCCTGCCCGCCTCAACTTCGGCCCCACCATGCACAAGCTTGTCCTGATCCGCCACGGCGAATCGACCTGGAACCTCGAAAACCGCTTCACCGGCTGGACCGATGTGCCGCTCACCGCCACCGGCGTCGAGCAGGCGCGCCAGGCCGGGCGCTTGCTCAAGGAAGCCGGCTTCGATTTCGACATCACCCACACCTCGGTGCTCAAGCGCGCGATCTGGACGCTGTGGCATGCGCTGGACGCGCTCGACCGCACCTGGCTGCCGGTCGTCAAGGACTGGCGCCTGAATGAGCGCCACTACGGCGCGCTGCAGGGCCTGAACAAGGCCGAGACGGCGCGCCAGTACGGTGACGCGCAGGTGCTCGTCTGGCGCCGCAGCTACGACACCCCGCCGCCGGTGCTCGACGCCGCCGACCCGCGCTGCGAACGCAGCGACCTGCGTTATGCCGGCCTCGCCGCCGGCCAGGTGCCGCTGACCGAATGCCTCAAGGACACCGTCGAGCGGGTGCTGCCGTACTGGCACGCGCAGATCGCACCGGCGATTCAAGCCGGCCAGCGGGTGCTGATCGCCGCGCATGGCAACAGCATCCGCGCGCTGGTGAAATATCTCGACGGCATTGCCGACGCCGAGATCGTCGGCCTGAACATCCCCAACGGCATCCCGTTGGTGTACGAGCTCGACGCGGCGTTGCTGCCGCTGCGCAGTTATTACCTCGGCGACGCCGACGCGGTGGCCAAGGCCGCGGCGGCGGTGGCACAACAGGGCAAGGCCTGAAGGACTGAGTGCCCCAAGGCCGGCCGCCGTCCGGCAAGCATGCCGGGGATGGCCCTCACCAGCCACTCGCGAGCGCGCAGGCGCTCGCTCGGCGCGGGTTCGGCCCCCTCGAGGGGATCAAGGAAAGTGGCAGAGCCACATTTCCTTGAGGATCGCCGCGCGAATCCGGCACGCGCTTGCCCTCGCTCAGCGCAAGGCACGGGCGATATCGTCGCGCAGCTTGTGCGCCAGCGCGCGCCGGTCGGCGTGTGCGCAGGCCTGCGCCGCAAGCACGGTCACGCGCACGACGAGGCCGTGGCCGCAGGCGAGCATCCACAGGCTTTGTGTCAGCGTCGTCGCGCCGAGAAACAGCGCCGCGGTGCTGACATCCGATTCGGCGTCGGCATAACGCAGCGCCACCGGCTGCACCGGCGCCTCGGTCGAGATCGCGGCCTGCAACAGGTTCGCGTGGAAAGGCAACAGCGTGTGGCCATCGGCGGTGGTGCCCTCGGGGAAAACCGCGACGGTGTGGCCAAGCTTCAGCGCCTCGGCCATCTGATGCACCACCCGCAGCGCGTCGCGGCGCCGTTCGCGCTCGATGTACAGCGTGTCGGCCGCCGCAACGAGGCGGCCGAC
>JAYUSP010000403.1:0-3865 GCA_043755615.1 Betaproteobacteria bacterium | reverse complement strand
AAACTGTCGTTGAAGGCGCTGCTCGACAGGCCCGAGGGCTACGTCGAGGAAGAGCGTCCGCGTCGCGACTTCGGTGATCGGGGCGACCGGGGTCCGCGTCGCGACGACCGCGGCCCGCGCCGCGAGCGTGAGCCGCGTGAGCATCGCGAGCCGCGCGCCGACGCGCCGGCGGTCGATTCGGCTGCGCCCGCATCGGGCCAGGACGGCGGCGACCGCCAGCCCGAGTAAGGCCGGCGCTGCCCCAGCGATGCGCGCGATCGAGATCACCGCGTTTGGCGCCCCCGAGGTGCTGCGCGAAGCCACTCGCCCCGACCCGGTTGCCGGGCCGGGCGAGTTGCTGATCCGCGTCGCCGCGTCAGGGATCAACCGGCCCGATGTGCTGCAACGCAAAGGTCTGTACCCGATGCCGCCGGGGGTTTCCGATCTGCCGGGCCTCGAAGTCGCCGGCGTCGTGGCCGGCGGCGATGCCAGTGAATTGAAGGCCGCGGGACTCGCGCTCGGCGACCGAGTGTGCGCGCTGGTCGCGGGTGGTGGTTATGCCGAGTTGTGCGTAGCGCCGATCACGCAAACGCTGCCGACGCCGCGCGGCCTCAGCGACATCGAGGCGGCGAGCCTGCCCGAAACTTTCTTCACCGTCTGGCAGAACGTCTTTCACATCGCCGGCCTGCAAGCCGGCGAGTGGCTGCTGGTGCAGGGCGGTTCGAGCGGCATCGGCGTCACCGCGATCCAGATCGCCAAGGCGCTGGGTGCCAAAGTCATCGTCACGGCGGGCAGCGACGACAAGTGCGCGGCCTGCATAACGCTCGGCGCTGACCACGCCGTCAACTACCGCACGCAGGATTTCGTCGCCGAGGTCCAGCGCATCACCGAGAAACGCGGTGTCGATGTCGTGCTCGACATGGTCGCCGGCGAGTATGTGGCGCGCGAAGTCGAGTGCCTCGCCAATGACGGCCGCATCGCCGTCATCGCGGTGCAAGGCGGCACCAAGAGTGCGCTCGATATCGGTGCCGTGCTGAGGAAGCGCCTCTCCATCGTCGGCTCCACCTTGCGCCCGCGCAGCGTGGCCTACAAAGCGGTGCTGGCCCGCGCGCTGCGCGAGAAGGTCTGGCCGCTGATCGAAGCCGGCCGCATCAAACCCGTGATCCATCAGGTGTTCCCCGCCGCGCAAGCTGGTGCTGCGCACGCGCTGATGGAGTCGAGCACCCATGTCGGCAAGATCGTTCTGGATTGGAAAAACTGAGCATGCGCAAGAAGCTCATCGTCGGCAACTGGAAGATGCACGGCAGCCACTCGGCCAACGCCGAGTTGCTGGCGGGCATCGTCGCGGCACGGCCCTTCATTGCCGATGTGGCGGTGTGCGTGCCCTTTCCGTACCTGTCCGAAACCGCCGTCGCGCTGGCCGCGCACGACATTCGCTGGGGCGCGCAGGATTGTTCGGCACACGAGCAGGGCGCCTATACCGGCGAAGTGTCGGCGGCGATGCTGGCCGAATTCGGCTGCCGCTACGCCATCGTCGGCCACTCGGAGCGCCGGGCCCTGCACGCCGAGAGCGATCAACTCGTCGCCGATAAGGCCAAGGCCGCGCTGGCCCGCGGCGTGACGCCCATCGTCTGCGTCGGCGAAACCCTGGCCCAGCGCGAGGCCGGCGAAACGGAAGTTGTCGTCAAGCGCCAACTCTCGGCCGCGATCCACACCCTGGCCCATTGCGCCGGCGAGATGGTCGTGGCCTATGAGCCGGTGTGGGCGATCGGCACGGGCCGCACTGCCACGCCCGAGCAAGCCCAGGCCGTGCACGCCCTCCTGCGCGCGCAACTGCGTGCCGCGACCGCACGCGCCGATGACATGAAGATCCTCTACGGCGGCAGCGTCAAACCCGACAACGCCACGACACTCTTTGCGCAGCCCGACATCGATGGTGGCTTGATCGGCGGAGCTTCATTGAAAGCCGCCGATTTCGTTGCCATCTGCCGAGCAGCGCGCTGAATCCCCTCTCCTCGACGACAACATCACCATGCAAATCTGGTTGAACCTCGTGCTGGCCGTCCAGCTCATTACCGCGGTCGTCATGATCGGCCTCGTGCTCGTGCAGCACGGCAAGGGCGCCGATATGGGCGCCTCCTTCGGCAGCGGCGCCTCGGGCAGCCTGTTCGGCGCCACCGGCAGCGCCAACTTCCTGTCGCGCTCGACGGCGGTCTGTGCCGGCGTGTTCTTTGTCTGCACGCTGGCCTTGGCCTACTTCGGCAACCTCGGCAACAGCGTGCGCGACAACAGCGGCGGCAGCGTGTTCGAGCGCGCAGGTGCGGCAAGCGCGCCACTGGCTGCATCGGCACCTGCTGTAGGTCAAATCCCCACGGCGCCGGTGGCTGTACCAGCCAGCGCGCCCGCGGCGGTTGCAACACCCGCGTCCGCTCCGAAACCCTGAGCGTTTGCCCGTAGAATTCCCGGCTGCCCGGAGCGCTACACCTCACGCCATCCGGGTGACGAGACAGACACCGCCGACGTGGTGAAATTGGTAGACACGCTATCTTGAGGGGGTAGTGGCGAAAGCTGTGCGAGTTCGAGTCTCGCCGTCGGCACCAAACAAAAACACCACCCCTCTCCCGACCCCCGCGCTCAGCGAACATGGACCTGCAACCCTACCTGCCCGTCATCCTGTTCATCTTGGTCGGTGTGGGTGTCGGCGTGGCGCCGCAACTGCTCGGTTTCGTGTTCGGCCCGAACCGCCCCGACGCAGAAAAGAACAGCCCCTACGAGTGCGGCTTCGAAGCCTTTGAGGACGCGCGCATGAAGTTCGACGTGCGCTACTACCTCGTCGCCATCCTCTTCATCCTCTTCGATCTCGAGATCGCCTTCCTCTTCCCCTGGGCCGTATCGCTGAATGAAATCGGCGCGTCAGGCTTCTGGGCCATGATGGTCTTCCTCGGGATTCTGGTGGTCGGCTTCGTCTACGAATGGAAGAAAGGCGCCCTTGACTGGGAATGAAATGGACCCCCGAGCTCACTTTCGTTCGCTACCCCCCGAGGGGGCCGCAGCCTCCTTGAGGCGGCTCCACGGAGGCTGATCATGGGCATCGAAGGCGTACTCAAAGAAGGTTTCGTCACCACCTCGGTCGACACCCTGGTGAACTGGTCGAAGACCGGCTCGCTGTGGCCGATGACTTTCGGCCTGGCCTGCTGTGCCGTCGAGATGATGCATGCCGGCGCCGCCCGCTATGACATCGACCGCTTCGGCATGCTGTTCCGCCCCAGCCCGCGGCAAAGCGATCTGATGATCGTCGCCGGCACCCTGTGCAACAAGATGGCGCCGGCCTTGCGCAAAGTCTATGACCAGATGGCCGAACCGCGCTGGGTACTCTCGATGGGCTCTTGTGCCAACGGCGGCGGTTATTACCACTACAGCTACTCCGTGGTGCGCGGCTGCGACCGCATCGTGCCGGTCGATGTGTACGTGCCCGGCTGCCCGCCTACGGCTGAGGCGCTGCTGTACGGCATCCTGCAATTGCAGGCCAAGATCCGGCGCGAAAACACCATTGCGCGCTGACCGTGCAATCTCGTAATTCCACTCGATGACCATCCAACTCGACGCCCTGCAGTCGGCGCTGGAGGCTGCGCTCGGCCCGAAGATCGCCACGCTCGTGCGCGATCACGGCGAACTGACGCTCACCGTGCGCGCAGCCGATTACCTGGCGGCGGCGCAAGCACTGCGCGACGATCCCGCGCTCGCCTTCGAACAACTGATGGATCTGGCCGGCATGGACCTCAGCAGCTGGAAAGACCAGCCGCACGACGGCCCGCGTTTCGTCGTCGTCGCGCACCTGCTCTCGATCACGAAGAACTGGCGCCTGCGCCTGAAGGTGATCTGCCCC
>JAYUSP010000402.1:0-3865 GCA_043755615.1 Betaproteobacteria bacterium | reverse complement strand
CGACGGCCTCGCCATGCAGCCAGGCGCCGTACCCCATGCCGGCCTCGATGGCATGGCCAAAGGTGTGGCCAAAATTCAAGGTCGCGCGCGGCCCGGCTTCACGCTCGTCGGCACCGACGACCTGCGCCTTGATCTCGCAAGAGCGGCGGATCGCGTGTGCCAGCGCTAGCTCGTCACGGGCCAGCAGCGCGTCGAGATTCGATTCGATCCAGTCCAGAAAGCCGGCATCGGCAATCGAGCCGTATTTGATGATCTCGGCCAGGCCGGCGACCAACTCGCGCTGCGGCAGCGTGACCAGCGTGTTGAGGTCGCAGACCACCCGCTGTGGTTGGTAGAACAGCCCGATCATGTTCTTGCCGAGTGGATGATTGATGGCGGTCTTGCCACCGACCGACGAGTCGACCTGCGCCAGCAGCGTCGTCGGCACCTGCACGAAGGGCACGCCACGCATGTAGCAACCGGCGGCAAAACCGGTCATGTCGCCGACGACGCCGCCACCGAGCGCAAAGAGCATGGTCTTGCGGTCGCAGGCGCGTTGCAGCAGGTGGTCGAAGATCAGGTTCAGGGTCTCGAAAACCTTGTGCTGCTCGCCGTCGGGCAGCGTGAGCAGCGACACCTGCGGATAGTGCGGCGCCAGCGCCGCTTGCAGCCCGGCGGCGAAGAGCGGCGCGACGGTCGTATTGCTGACGATCGCAGCGTGCTGCGCCTCGGCCAAGCCGGCCCAGGTGGCCGGGTCGCCGATCAGGCCGCTGCCGATGACGATGTCGTAGCGGGAGGTGCCGGTATCGACGCGCACCGCTCGACGCAGGGCCTCGGCGTGGCGCGCCGCGTGGTTGGTCACGACGCTGGCCACGGTGCTGGTCGCAGTGTTGAGGGTCGGGGCGAGGTGGCCGCGCATGGCGGCCGAGTTTAGCGGCGTCGACGGCGCGACGGCGCGACGCGGCTCTCTTGGCCCGGTGCCTTAGCCCGATGTTCGCGCGGCACGGTCGACTGGCGACGGCACGAGGTTGGGGTCGATCTCGCCGGACAGCTCGAGCTGCATCAGGATCATGTTCAGCAGGCCCGGCACCGACGGCCTTGCAGTCTCGACGACGAAGTGCGCGGTGCGCCGGTACAGCGGGTCGCGGTCACGGAACAGGTCGCGCAGGCGCCGCATCGGGTCGCCGCCTTGCAACAAGGGGCGGTGGGTGTCGTTGCGGAGGCGGCGGAACAGCTCTTCGGGTGTCGAGCGCAGATAGAAGACGCGGCAGCGACCGTGCAGCGCCTCGCGGTTGAGCCCCCGCAGCACGGCGCCGCCGCCGGTGGCGAGCACGCCGCGGTGATCGAGCGTCAGCGCTTCGATCACGTCCTGCTCGATATCGCGAAAGGCTTCTTCACCGTGCAGCTCGAAATAACTTCGGATCGGCATGCCGATGCGCTTTTCGATCTCGGTGTCGGTATCGACGAACCCCGTTTGCAACTGCCGCGCCAAGTGGCGCCCGACCGTGGATTTGCCACAGCCGGGCATGCCGACGAGGGCGATGGTCACGGCATCAGAGCCGACTCGTGCACAGCGACGCGCTGGCGGACCCGTCGGGGACCTGCACAAATATCTTCGGGCTGGCGAGCAGGCCGAACGGGCTGGCTCGAAACGCCGGCTCGGCGTTGATGTCTGTTACCGCTTCGGCCAGCACTGGCAATGTGCCGACATAGTTGGCCCGCCCTTCGGTGCCTGCCACGCCACCGGCAGCGACGATGAGATTGAAATCGATCCAGCCGCCAACCGATTGTGCGTAGGTCAGCCGCAGTACGACCTGACCCACCGAACTGGTCCGGTTCGAGCCTTCAAACGATACCGTCACGTAGGCCTTGGCTGGGTCCAGAGCAGGCGTGCCGAGTACCGGGTTGTTGTAACTGCCGTTGGCATCCTCGACGCCGCCGTTGGCGTAGATCTCGCTGACACCATTGCGGTTGATGTCCTCGTTCGGGCAGGTATCCCGGTTGACTTTGGCCCAGGTCTCACCACTAACGACCCATTCACCCTTGCGGTAGTTGAGCAGGTCGAGCAGCGGGCTGATCAGCACGTCGGCCTTGGCCAAACCCGACGAGTCGTTGACCTGCACGACATACCGCTTGATGTAGGTCAGGCCGGCGGGGTCAAGAGTGATCGTGCCGTCAGTTCCGATCGCCACCGACAGCGCGTCGGAGATCACCGTGAGTGTCGTCCGGGTCGCGTTCGGGCAGGCGCCGACCGCAAAGTCCGCGTAGTCCCAGCAGGCGCGCACCGTGACCTTGTCGGTCGGGCTGAAACGATTGCCCGGCAAATAGGCCGAAACTGCGATGCCACCGTCATCGCTGTAGACCAGATTGGTGGTCGTGGTGAAGCTGCCGCCGATCGAGGCTGCATCGCCGTCAAGATCAAAGCGCACGCGGATGTTCTTGATCGGCGCGTTGGCGTCGCCGAGGAACAGCGCGCGGACTTCCGCTTGATTGCTGGTGCCGGCTGTGTTGACGGTCACGACGCTGGGATTGGCGCGCACCGACGCCGAACGCACCGAGCCGGCAGTGGCGTTGGGGATCGCTCCCGGCCCGGCTTGCACGATGATGGTTTGCACGTTCTCCACACCGCCCGCCGACGCACGCACGCTGAGCGTGCCTGCCGCGGCCGGCGCGGTGTAGGCAAATTCATAGTCCCCGTTGAGCCCGGTCCTGGCTTCGGTTTGCACACCGTCGGGGCCGGTGATGACGACGGCGACATCAGCCATCGGGATTGAGTTGGCGTTGACGAGCTTGTACTGCACCTTGCCCGCAGCCGATGGGCTGAGCACTGCAGGCAACGGCGTGCCGGTGAGTTTGGTGCCGACAACGCGCAGCGTCGTGGTGCGCGTCAACTCACCACTGACGGCGCGTACCGTGACGACGCGATTCGTGCTGACCGCGCCGATGCCGATCGTGCCGGTGACGACCCCGTTGGCATCGGTGACATTGCCGGAAACGAGCGCAGTGGCATCTTGATCGACACTCAGCGTGACCGGGATGCCGCCGATGGCGTTGCGGTTGGCGTCGACCGCGGTCACCGTCGCGATGACGGTTTCGCTGCCGGAGTTGTTGAGCGTCGGCGCGCTCAGCACGAGTGACAGGTCAGCCGCCTTGGCCGCAGCACCAGGCCCACCCCCAAACGGCGGCGACCCGGGGTCTCCGCCGCCACCGCCACAAGCGGCGAGCAAAACGACAGACAGCGCCGCCGCCCAACGATTGAATGACGTCATCTCAAATCCATCCCAAGGGTAATTTGCCGGTCTGCGGGCTCGCAAGACGCTCAGCGCGCTGACGATCTGTCAGTGATGATCTTCGGCGTGATGAATACCAGCAACTCGGTCTTGTTATAGCTGCGCTGGCGGTTCTTGAACAGGTTGCCGAGGTAAGGAATGTCACCCAGCAGCGGCACCTTGTTGACCTCTTCTTTTTCGGTCTGCGTGAAGATGCCGCCGATGACCACGGTGCCGCCGTTTTCAACCAGCACCTGCGTCTTGACATGTTTGGTGTCGATCGCAAAACCGGCCACCGTGGCACGGCCGACGCTGTCCTTGTTGACGTCGACATCGAGGATCACGTTGCCCTCGGGTGTGATCTGCGGCGTGACTTCGAGCTTCAGGTTGGCCTTGCGGAACTGGATATTCGTGGCACCGCTCGACGTCGCCGCCTGGTAGGGCAGCTCTTCGCCCTGCTCGATCAGCGCCTTGACCTGGTCGGCGGTGATGACCCGCGGGCTGGACACGATCTTGCCCTTGCCTTCGGCCTCGAGCGCCGACAGCTCCAGATTCAAGAAGCGGTTGGCGGTGGAGCTGAACAGGCTTAAAGCAAAGGTCGCCGCGGCCGCACCACC
>JAYUSP010000401.1:0-3871 GCA_043755615.1 Betaproteobacteria bacterium | reverse complement strand
TGGCGCGATTCAAGGTCGCCTGAGGCCGCTGACGCCGCTGACGCCGCCGCCACCTGCCCATGTCTGCATCGACGATGAACGACTTTGCGCCTCCCGCTGACTTCGCCAGCAGCGACGACGACCTGCGCACGCTGGCCTGGGTCCAGGACGAATTGCGCCGCTCGCTGGAGGCCGCGCACAAGTCGTTGCGCCGCCACCTGAAAGAGGCCGAAGGCATCGGCAGCTCCGACGTCGATGTCGTCGACCCGGCGATCCTGCGCCACGCGCGCGCCCAGTTGCACCAGGGTGTCGGCGCGCTTGAGCTCATCGGCATGCCCGGCGCGGCGCAAGTCCTGCGCGCCAGCGAAGCCGCGGTGCAGCGCCTGATCGCGCGCCCGGCGCTGGTCAATGCCGAGGCGGTGAGCACGGTCGAGCGTGCGTCCTTCGGCCTGCTCGACTTTCTGGCGCGGCGCCTGGCCGGCAAATCGATTTCTGCGGTGGCGCTGTTCCCGCAATACCGCGCGGCGCAGACCTTGGCCGGCGCCGACCGGGTCCACCCGGCCGACCTGTGGGCCAACGACTGGCGCTGGCGCGAGCTGCCCGATGACCCGACCGCGCTGCCCGCAGCGCCGGGCTTCGACGCCGCCGCGGCGATGGAGCCGCTGCTGCTGTCGCTGATGCGCCAGCCCGACCGCACCACGCTCAACCGGATGAGCGATCTGTGTGCCTCGCTGGGCAGCGGCGCAGCGCCGCATGTGGCAACCCTGTGGCAACTCGGCGCGGCGTTTTTCCAGGCCCAGGCCGGTGGCCTGCTGCGCCCGGACGTCTACGCCAAGCGCGTCGCGCCGCGCCTGCTGGCGCAGGCCCGCACCGGCGCCAATGCGGTTGATGTCTCCGAACGCCTGGCGCAGGACCTGCTCTTTTTCTGCGCCCGCGCCGACGGCCTGGAGCCCGGCCGCACGGTGCCGCGGCTGGTGCTGGTACGCCAGGCTTTCGAGCTCGACGGCCAGCGCCCGCCCGACTACGAACAAGCCCGGCTCGGCCGCTTCGACCCGGCCTGGATCGCGCAGGCGCGCAAGCGTGTCGCGACCGCGCGCGACGCCTGGTCGGCGGTGGCCGGTGGCGAGATGCACCGCATGAATGGCCTGGCCGAATCGTTTGCGCTGGTCGGCGAGTCGTTGCAGAAGCTCTACCCGTCGGGCGAGCAACTCGCGCGCTCGTTGATGGCCGCGGCGGCGCAGACGGTGCAGTCGGCGGCCGCACCACGGCCCAAGCTGGCGATGGAAGTTGCCACCAGCGTGCTCTACCTCGAAGCCTCGCTCGAAGACGTCGATCTCGACCACCCCGACCTGGCGGCGCGGGTGCAACGCCTGGCGCAGCGCGTCGACGATGTGGCACGCGGTGAAGAGCCGCAGGCGCTGGACGCGTGGATGGAAGAGCTCTACCGGCGTGTGTCCGACCGGCAGACGATGGGCAGCGTCGTGCAGGAGCTGCGCGCCTCGCTGTCGGAGATCGAAAAACAGATCGACCAGTATTTCCGCAACCCCGTGCAGCGCGAGGTGCTGATCCCGGTACCGGCGCAGCTGTCGTCGATGCGCGGTGTCTTTTCGGTGCTCGGGCTGGACCACGCATCGCTGGCAGTGGTGCATATCCGCGACGAAGTCGATGCGCTGGCGCAGACCGAAGTCGACCCGCAGCTCGCGGTGCGCACCGGCACTTTCGACCGCCTGGCCGACAACCTGGGCGCCTTGAGTTTTCTCATCGACATGCTCGCGGTGCAGCCGCAGATGGCGAAGTCGCTGTTCCGCTACGACGCCGAGGCCGGCACCCTGCGCGCGGTGATGGGCCGCGCCGATCGGCCGTCGGCGTTTGGTGAATTCGAAGCTACGCCGCCGGCGACCACGGCAGCCGCAGTGGGCGGCGCGGTCGACGCGCTGAGCGAGCAGACACAAGCGATGGTGCGTTCGCTGGCCGACGACCGGGTCGGCGACGAGGCCATCAATACCGACCTCGGCCGCCTGTCGGCGCAGGCCTTGCTGGCCGACGAACAAACCCTGGCCGACACCATGGCCGCGGCGCAGACCGCGCTGGCGCAGACCACCGACGCCGATGACCGCCGCGCGCTGCGCGCCGAGTTGGCGCAAGCCATCACCGGCATCGTCGCCGCGCCAGCGGTGCCGGCGCCAACCGCCGCAACCGCACCGGCAACCGCGCCGGCGACCGCAGCGGCGTCAACGCCCGGACTCGTGAATCTCGACGAAGACCTCGAGATGCGCGAGGTCTTCATTGAAGAGGCGCGCGAGGTCGTTGGCGCGGCCCGCGCCGCGGTGCAGCGCATGACTGACAGCGGTGCCGACCACGGCCACGCGGTTGAAGACATGACCGAGGTGCGGCGTGCTTTCCACACCCTCAAAGGCAGCTCGCGCATGGTCGGGCTGGGCGAGTTCGGCGAAGCCGCCTGGGCCTGCGAGCAGCTCTACAACTCGCGCCTGTCGCAGACCGCGGGCATGGACACGCCGCTGCGCCATCTCACCCACCAGGCGCTGGACTATCTCGGCGCCTGGATCGAAGCCATCGCCGCTGCGCGCGACGACGGCCACCAGCGCGATGCAGTGGTCAGCGCGGCCGATGCATTGCGGCTCGATGGCACGCTGCGGCCGATTCACGACCCCACCGTGGCGGCCGCGTTGGCGGCCCGAACGGCCCCGGCGTCGGTCCCGCTCGCGGCCGACCAGACCATCGTCATCGAGCGCCCCGCAGCGTCGGCGCTGGATGCCGCAGCGCCCTTGCAGTGGCCGTTGCAGGTGCGGTCTCAACCCGAGCTGCAATCGGACCACGATGCCTTGCCCGATCTCAGCGTCGCGCAACTCGTCGATCGGGTGCCTGACCTGCCCAGTGCTGCCGATCTCGATCTCGATCTCGACTTCGATATCACCGCGCCGGTTGGGCCGATTGCGTCGGCGGTGCCCGATAAACCGGTTTCGCGCGCGGATCTGCCGACGCATCAGACCGCCGAGACAGCCGCCGATACGCCGGCAGGCGTTTTCGACGAGGTCTCGTTCACGCTCGACCTCGGCGACCGCGAATCGCCGATGGAAGCGACCGTGCCGATGCCGGTGCTGGAGCTGCCGCCGCGATGGGTCGACCCCGCGGCAGAGTCGGCGATCGAGCTCACGCAGCTGGATTTCGGCGCAACGGTCGCGCCGCCGGTGGCAGAACGCGCGGCCGAGCCGGCACCGGACCCGACGCCCGAAGCCGAACCGGTCATCGAAATCATCGAAGCCGCTCCGGCAATCGAAGACCGCGAAGACCGCGATGACATCGGCGACAGCGACGACAGCGACGAGCAGATCAAGGTCATCGGATCGTTGCGCATCGATATCACGATGTTCAACATCTACCTCAACGAGGCCGATGAGCTGTCACGCAGGCTGTGCACGCAGCTTGCCGAATGGGCCATCGATCTGCGCGGCCCGCCGGGCGAAGTTGCGGTGGTGCTGGCGCACTCGCTGGCCGGCAACTCGGCGACGGTCGGTTTTGTCGACTTGTCGAACCTGGCGCGAGCGCTCGAACACAGCCTGATGCGCAGCAACGAAGCCGGCCATGTCAGCGCCGCCGAGCCCGAGCTCTACCTGGAGTCGGCCGACGAGATCCGGCGCCTGCTGCACCAGTTTGCCGCCGGCTTCCTGAAGACCGTGACCCCCGGCCTGGTGCAGCGGCTGCACGACTTCCAGCCCACGCCACTGCCGGCCGACGACGAGCTGCCGTTGCTGGCCGATGTTGCGCCCGCGGCTGCGGCCGAGGCGGTGGTTGATTCGGTTGAGAATGCGCCGGTCAATGAATTTTTCGACCCCGCGCCGGTGGTCGAGCGCGAGGTCGCGCAAGTCATCGC
>JAYUSP010000400.1:0-3887 GCA_043755615.1 Betaproteobacteria bacterium | reverse complement strand
TGGCCACACCCGCTGCGTTGACCATCGGCCCGAGTGCGGCGCCGGCTGCGACCCGTGCCGCACGGGCCTGCGCGATGCGCGCGGCGGCCGAGACCACGCCCGGGTTGACCTGCTGCGCGGCTTCGATCAGCGGCAGCAGCAGCGGGTCGTCAAAGCGGGACCACCAGGCGGCGAGGTCGGTGGCGGGGCCGGCCTGCGGCGGCGCCTGCCAGGCTGATGCCGTCGCTGCGGCGGCGGCCGGCGGCGGCACATCGCCACTGCGCGACGCCGGCAATCCGGCACAGCCGGCGAGCGCGCCGCCGAGCAGGATCAGGCTTGAAACCAGGCGCGGGCGGAATGTCATTTGCGGCTCGTTCGCAGTGCAGTACGGCGCGTTTTTTCGGCGTCGATCATGGCCAGGCCAAACATCACCAGGCGCTGCTCCCAGAGGTCGAAGTCTTCGGCGCTGCGGGTCAGGCCGGGGGCGACCTGGTCGATGACATCCCGCGCGACATGCATGTGCACGCCCAGGCCGGCCAGGCAGACCGTCAGGCGTTGCAGGTCGGCGTCGGGTTTTTTCAGCCCGAAGTGGCGCACCAGGTGCAGCAGCAGCGCATCGTGCAAGGGGCGGATGCCATGGGCCACGGCTTCATCCCACAAGCCGGTGGGCTCGAGCATTTCGCGAAAGTGCAGCTTCATGCACTGGCGCGCGACGTCGCCCTGTTTCAGCGGCTCCAGAAAGCCGGCGTAGAAGGCCTGCAGCAATTCCGGCAGCGGCAGTCCGGGGTTGTTAAGGCGCTGCAAGTCGTCGGGCGGGGTGCCCATCGGCTCCAGGAACACGGCGCGATAGAGACCCGCCTTGTCGCCAAAATAGTAGCTGATCGAAGCGATATTGACCGCCGCGGCCTCGGCCAGTTCGCGGGTCGAAGTCTTCGAAAACCCCTGCTGGGCAAAGAGCCGCAAGCCGGCCTGCAGCAGCCGCTCGCGCGAGGCTTCGCCGTCGGCGCGACTGGTGGCTGCGGCGGTGGCTGCGGTGGTGGCTGCGGTGGTGGCTGCAACGACGGGCTGGGCAGGACGCATCGGCGCATCATAGCGCGCAAATCAAACGTTTGTTTTAACTGTCCGGCGCCGCCGGACGCCAGGGCTGCCCGCCAACCACCAGCGCTGCCCGCGCTCGAGAAGCGACCAGGCAACCGGGCGACACCCCAATTTTGTTCGCCGCCGCGGCGGGCCCGGGCCGGCGCTGGCGCTGGTGCTGTCAGCCGTCGTGGTGGACCCGCGTATAGCGCGCCACCAGCGACAGCAGCTCTTCTTCGCCGTAGGGCTTGCCGAGGTAGTGATCGACGCCGAGTTCGGCGGCGTAGTCGCGGTGTTTCTGCGCGATGCGCGAGGTGATCATGACCACCGGCAGGTCGGCCAGGCGGGCATCGGCACGCAGGTTGCGCACGAGGTCGAAGCCGTCCATGCGCGGCATCTCGATATCCGACAGCACGATCGCCGGCTTTTCGCCGGCCAGTTTTTCCAGCGCATCCAGGCCGTCCTTGGCGGTGACGACGCGATAACCCTCGCGGTTGAGCAAACGCTGTGTCACCCGGCGCACGGTCAGCGAGTCGTCGACGATCAGCACCAGCGGCGCCTGGGTCGACGGCGCAGCAAGGGTCGCTTGCGCTGCGGCAGCCGGCGCTTCGATGCCGGCGCGTTGGCGCGCACGCGCGTCGTCGCCATACAGCGCCGCCAGCGCCACCGGGTTGTAGATCGGCGCCACCGCGCCCGACGGCAGCAGCGTGACGCCGGCCAGGCCGGGCAGCCGCGACAGCTGCGGGCCGAGGTTCTTGACCACCACTTCCTGGTTGCCGATGACCTCGTCGACATGCAGCGCCACACGCTGCGCCGCACTCCGGATCACGACCACCGGCAGCGTGCGGCCGCCAAAAGCCCCACTAGGCGTGCCGTGCAGCAGGGCGCCGAGCCAAAAAAACGGCAGGCTCTGGTCACCGCTGCCGATGCTGCCAGCGATGTAGGCCGCGCGCACCTCGGCCGGGCCGACACGCTTGACGACTTCGACCAGCGTCGACGGCACCGCGACGACAACGTCGTCGCAGCGCAGCAGTACGACCTGCGTGACCGCCGTGGTCAGCGGCAGCAGCAACGAAAACCGTGTGCCCTGCCCGGCGGCACTCGCGGTCTCGATGCGCCCGCCCATGGCCACGACTTCGGAGCGGACGACGTCCATGCCGACGCCGCGGCCGGCAAGTTCGGTCACCGACTCGGCAGTCGTGAACCCTGGGCTGAAGATCAGGTCGGCCAGGGTCGCGTCGTCAGCCTGGGCGTCGACGGCCAGCGCGCCAGTGGCCAGGGCGCGGGCGCGGATGCGCTGCAGGTCGAGGCCGGCGCCGTCGTCGCGGAACTCGACCTTGACCTCGTTGCCTTCTTGCGCCAGCGTGATGCGGATCTCGCCGCTGCTGTCTTTGCCGGCCGCCAGCCGCACCGCAGGCAGCTCGATGCCATGCGCGACGCTGTTGCGCAGCAGATGTTCGAAAGGCGCCGTCATGCGGTCGAGCACACCGCGATCGATTTCGATCGAACCGCCGACGATGTCCAGCCGCACCTGCTTAGCCGTTTCCTTGGCCGCCTGGCGCACGACACGGTAGAGACGGTCGCTGAGCGCTTCGAACTCGACCATGCGCGTGCGCAGCAGGTCGTCCTGCAGGCCGCGTGTCAACCGCGCCTGCGCCGCGAGCTGGTCTTCAGTCGACTGCAAGCTGCGCTGCAAACTGCGCTGCACGGTGGCGACGTCGTTGACCGACTCGGCCATCATGCGCGTGAGTTCCTGGAAGCGCGTGAAGCGGTCCATCTCCAGCGGGTCGAAACTCAGCGACGCGGCCTTGGCGGCTTCGATGCGCGAGCTGATCTGCGATTCGGCCTGGACTTCGATATCACGCAATTGGCTGCGCAAGCGCTCGAGGTTTTCGGTCAGGTCGCCGGTGGCGCTCTTGAGCTGGTTGACATCGGACTCGATGCGCGCCCGCGCGATGCTCACCTCGCCGGCCTGGTTGACGAGCCGGTCGAGCAGCGCTGCGCGCACCCGCACCGCGGCGGTGCTGACCGGCGCCGGGCGTTCGTCGTTGGCGGCGGTGCCGGCGACATTCGCCGGGAAGCGGCTCCAGTCGATCGCCACATCGGCGACGGCGGCCGGCGGCGCTGCCGCCGCATCGCCGGCATCGCTGGCAACCTCACTGGCAACCTCACTGGCAACCTCACTGGCCACATCGCTGGCGACATCGCTGGCCACATCACTGGCCACATCACTGGCAACATCACTGACAGCATCACTGACAGCATCACCTGCGCGGGGTGCGGCGTCGGCGCCGGCTGGCAGCGCCGTCGTGGCGTCGATGTCGGCCGCGGTTTGCAAAACGGCTTCAGGCGCCAGCGTGATTTCGGGCTCGGCTTGCGCCGCCAGCGCGTTCGCCGCCGCAGGTTCAGGCTCAATCAGGACCCGCCGCGGCGCGGTCGGGGCCGGTGCTGCGACAGGCGCCAGGAGTTGCCCGAAGCTAACCTGGATCGTATCAACACGGCCAACCAGCGGCGCGATGTCGGCGGGCAATGCTTCGCCGCGCGCGAGCAGGTGTTCGATCGCGGTTTCGAGCCGGTGCGCCATCTCGCCCAGGCGCATTGCGCCGGCCAGCCGCGCGCCGCCCTTGAAGGTGTGCAGCGTGCGCATGCAGGCCGCCGCAGCAGCCGCTTCGGCCGGGCTGCGCGCCCACTCGCGCATGCGCGTGTGCAGTTGGGGCAGCAGCTCTTCGGCCTCTTCGGCAAAGATCGGGAACAGCTCTTCGTCGATGCTGTCGATGGCATCGATATCGTCCTCGTCGTCGAAAGCATCGGCGCGCGCCTTGGACGGCGTC
>JAYUSP010000399.1:0-3889 GCA_043755615.1 Betaproteobacteria bacterium | reverse complement strand
CGCCTGCACGATCGGCGGCAATGTGGCTGAAAACTCCGGCGGCGTGCACTGCTTGAAATACGGCCTGACGCTGCACAACGTGCTGCGCGTGCGCGGCTACACCGTCGAAGGCGAAGCGGTGGAGTTTGGCAGCGAGGCGCTGGATTGCGCCGGGCTGGACCTGCTCGCCGTCGTCATCGGCAGCGAAGGCATGCTCGCGGTGACCACCGAGGTCACCGTCAAGCTGGTGCCCAAGCCACTGGTCGCGCGCTGCATCATGGCCAGCTTCGACGACATCAGGAAGTGCGGCGACGCGGTGGCCGCGATCATCGCCGCCGGCATCATCCCGGCCGGCCTGGAGATGATGGACAAGCCGATGACCGCTGCGGTCGAAGATTATGTGCACGCCGGCTACGACCTCGGCGCCGCAGCGATCCTGCTCTGCGAGAGCGACGGCACGCCGGAAGAGGTGGCCGAAGAAATCGGCCGCATGCTCGATGTGCTGGTGGGTGCCGGCGCCACGCGTGTGGAGACCAGCCGCGACGAAGCGCAGCGGCTCAAATTCTGGAGCGGGCGCAAGAATGCCTTCCCGGCCAGCGGGCGCATCAGCCCCGACTACATGTGCATGGATTCGACGATCCCGCGCAAGCGCCTGGCCGACATCCTGATCGCGATCCAGGGCATGGAGCAGAAATACGGCCTGCGCTGCGCGAATGTCTTTCACGCTGGCGACGGCAACCTGCACCCGTTGATCCTTTTCGACGCCAACGACTCCGACCAGTTGCACCGCTGCGAACTCTTCGGCGCCGAGATTCTGGAAACGAGTGTCGCGCTCGGCGGCACGGTGACCGGCGAACATGGTGTCGGGGTCGAAAAACTCAGCTCGATGTGCGTGCAGTTCAGCGCCGAAGAACGCGGCCAGATGTTTGCGCTGAAAGCTGCTTTCGACCCCGGCGGCTTGCTCAACCCGGGCAAGGTGTTGCCGACGCTGCAACGTTGCGCCGAATACGGCCGCATGCATGTCAAACGCGGGCTGCTGCCGTTTGCCGATCTGGAGCGGTTTTGATGATGGGCGAAGCGCCTTCGGCGATGCCCGCGCATGAGACCGCGCATGAGGCCGCGCTTCAAGACCTGATCGACCAGGTGCAGGCGGCATGTGCAAACAAGCGCCCGCTCGATATCCGCGGCGGCGGCACCAAGGCGTTTTACGGCGGCGTGCCACGCGGTACGCCGCTCGATATGCGTGCGCTGGCTGGCATCAGCAGCTACGAGCCGAGCGAACTGGTGGTCACCGTGCGCGCCGGCACGCCGCTGGCCGAGCTGGAAGCCGCACTCGCGGAACAAGGGCAATGCCTGCCTTTCGAGCCGCCACGGTTTGCCGTCGATGCCAGTGCCGGCGGTGTCGCCGGGGGCGCGGACTTCGGCGCCAGCGCTCGCACCAGTGCTGGCGGCACCGTCGGCGGCATGGTCGCTGCGGGCCTGGCCGGCCCGGCACGCGCCGCGGTCGGCGGCGTGCGCGACTATGTGCTCGGCGCGGCGCTGCTCAACGGCCGCGGCGAGCTGCTCAACTTCGGCGGCACGGTGATGAAAAACGTCGCCGGCTACGATGTGTCGCGGCTGCTCGTCGGCTCGATGGGCGTGCTCGGCGTGCTCTGCCAGGTCTCGCTCAAGGTGCTGCCCGCAGCGATGGCGACTTGCACGCTGCGCTTCGAGATGGCTGCCGCCGCAGCCATCAAGCAACTCAACGACTGGGGCGGTCAGCCGCTACCGATCAACGCCAGCGCCTGGTGGGACGGCATGCTCGTCGTGCGCCTGTCGGGCGCGCAGGCCGCGGTGCAGTCGGCGACACAAAAGCTCGGCGGCGAAATCATCGACGCGGCGCTCGCGGCCAGCTTCTGGAACGGCTTGCGCGACCACGGCGACGAGTATTTTGTCGGCGCGCGCAAGGCCGTCGAGGCCGGTGCCAGCCTGTGGCGGCTGTCGCTGCCGGCGGTCGCCGGGCCGCTGAAACTGAGTGGCGAACAACTCATCGAATGGGGCGGCGCGCAGCGCTGGTTGTGCACCAGCACGCCGGCCCAGCAGGTGCGCGACGCGGCGGCTTTTGAAGGCGGGCACGCAACGCTGTTCCGTGGTGGCGACAAAAGCGCCGGGGTCTTCACGCCGCTCTCGGTGCCACTCGCACGCATCCACCGCGAGCTGAAGAAGTCTTTTGACCCGGACGGCATCTTCAACCCCGGCCGGCTCTACGCCGAGCTGTGATGAGCGCCGCTTCGCTGTCGTCCAATGCCGCCGGCCCGTGCATCGTCGAATCGATGCGCGACTACTACGCCCGCCGTGCGGCGACCTACGAGCGCGTCTACTCCAAGCCCGAGCGGCAGGCCGATCTGCGTGTGATTGAAAAATGGCTAACGCCCCAATTCAGCGGCCGCCGGGTCCTCGAGATCGCCTGCGGCACCGGCTGGTGGACAGTCCACGGTGCGCACGACTGCGCGGCCTGGCTGGCCACCGACCTGAACCCCGAGACGCTGGCGCTGGCCCAAGAAAAACCGCTGCCGCCCGGCAGGGTGCGCTTCGCCACCGTCGACGCGTACACGCTCGCCGGGCTGGATGAATCCGACGGTGGCGCAGCGTCATACGGCGCCGCGGCATCAGGCGGCGCAGCGTCGTTCGACGCCGTTGCATCAGGCGGCGCAGCGTCATTCGACGCTGCGTTTGCCGGCTGCTGGTGGAGCCACGTACCGCTGGCGCACCTGCCGGCCTGGCTGGCGCTGCTGCACCGCCGGCTCGAACCCGGTGCGCGAGTGGTCTTCCTCGACAACCGCTTTGTGCAATCGAGCAGCACGCCGATTTCGCGACGCGACGCCGACGGCAATACCTACCAACAGCGTTGCCTCGACGACGGTTCGACACACGAAGTGCTGAAAAATTTCCCGACCCGCGACGACGCGGTGCGGATGCTCGGCGATCGTGGCCGAACCGGCGCCCGCGATCCGCAGTGGATCGAGTTCGAACACTATTGGGTACTCAGCTACACCCTGGCCTGAGCCTGTCGATGCAAACCAACCTTGCCCCTGAATTCATCGGCACCCGAGACGGCGAGGAAGCCGAAGCCATCCTGCGCAAATGTGTGCATTGCGGCTTTTGTACCGCCACCTGCCCGACCTACCAGTTGCTCGGCGACGAGCTCGACGGCCCGCGCGGGCGCATCTACCTGATCAAGCAGATGCTCGAAGGCGCGCCGGTGACAGCCAAGACCCAGGGCCATCTCGACCGCTGCCTGACCTGCCGCAATTGCGAGACCACCTGCCCCAGCGGCGTGGAGTACGGCAACCTGGTCGAGATCGGCCGCCGTGTCGTAGAGGCCAAGGTCGAGCGCCCGCAGTCGCAGCGGGCCTTGCGCTGGCTGCTCAAGGAAGGCTTGACCTCGCCGCTGTTTGCACCGGCCATGAAACTCGGCCAGCTCGCGCGGCCACTGCTGCCTTCCGCCTTGCAGAACAAGGTGCCGGCCCGGGCCGGCGCGCGTGCGCACTTGTGGCCGACGCGACCGCACAAACGCAAGGTGCTGATGCTGATGGGCTGCGTGCAGCCGGCGATGATGCCCAATATCAACAGCGCCACCGCGCGCGTGCTCGACGCCGCCGGCATCCAGACCCTGGTCGCCGACGGCGCCGGCTGCTGCGGCGCGATCCGCGCGCACCTGGGCGACCACGCAGGCGGCCTGGCCGACATGCGCCGCAATATCGACGCCTGGTGGCCCATGGTCGAAGGGCTGACCTCGCAGGGCCGCGTCGAGGCGATCGTGATGAACGCCTCCGGCTGCGGTGTCACGGTCAAGGAATACGCCCATGCCCTCGCTCACGACCCGGCGTATGCCGACAAGGCCAAGCGCATCGGCGCACTGACCCGCGAC
>JAYUSP010000398.1:0-3894 GCA_043755615.1 Betaproteobacteria bacterium | reverse complement strand
ACAGCGCCGCAGCGATTGCACCGGCGCCCAGGCAGGACAACATCACGGTGAAGGTCGCCGGCCCGCCGCCGTGCAATTCGCGCGCGACCAGCGGCAGCAGCGCGACCAGCGCGGTGCTTTGCAGGAAGAACAAAAACACCCGCAGCAGCACGACCTTCAGGCGCGGCGACTGCAATGCAAAGTTCAGCCCGACACGCATCGCGCCGACAAATCGTTCACCGGGCAGCGCGCTGGTCTTCGGCGTCGACTTCCAGCGCAGGATGATCACGAAGGCACCCGCGGCGAGCAGCGCATTGAGCACGAAGACCGCCGCCGGGCTGGCCGCGGCGATCAGCGCACCGGCCAGCACCGGGCCGACCACCCGCGACAGATTCATCGCGATGCCGTTCAGCGCCAGCGCCGCCGGCAACTGATCGCGCGGCACGATCTGCGGCACGATGGCGGCAAACACCGGCCACCGCATCGCCAGGCCGACACCATTCACAAACGTCAACCCAAGCAGCAACGGCGCACTCAGCAGCCCGGCCAGCGACAACCCGGCGAGAACCAGCGCATTCACCGAGACCCACAACTGCGTGGCCGCAAAATAACGCCGCCGGTCGACGATATCGGCGATTGCGCCGCTGGGCAGGCCAAGCAGAAAAACCGGCAGCGTCGACGCCGTCTGCACCAGCGCGACCATCACCGGGCTGGTGGTGAGCGTGGTCATCAGCCAGGCGGCCGCGACATCATTCATCCACATCGTCATGTTCGCCGCAGCCCAAGCGAACCAGAGCCAGCGAAAGACCGGCTCGCGCAGCGGCGCGAGCGCCGCCGGGGGGGTCATGACCCGTTCAGACCGCGTCCTCGTGGAACGCCTTCTCGCGGCTCTTCTTGATCGACGGCAGCATCACGATGACGATCATCAATGCCGATGCGATGAGCAAGCCGGCAGACAGCGGCCGGGTCATGAAGGTCGTCCAGTCACCGCGCGAAAGCAGCAGCGCGCGGCGCAGGTTTTCTTCCATCATCGGCCCCAGGATGAACCCGAGCAACAACGGCGCCGGCTCGCAGCCGAGTTTGTAAAACACATAACCGACGATGCCAAAACCGGCCGCGGTGAAGACGTCGAAATTGTTGTTGTTCAGCGTGTACAGGCCGATGCAGCAAAAGCTCAGGATCGCCGGGAACAAAAAACGATAGGGCACGGTGAGCAGCTTGATCCACATGCCGATGAGCGGCAGGTTGAGCACGATCAGCATCAGGTTGCCGACCCACATCGACGCGATCAGGCCCCAGAAGAGCTCGGGGTTGCTGGTCATCACCTGCGGGCCGGGCTGGATGCCCTTGATCGTCATCGCGCCGACCATCAGCGCCATCACCGGGTTGGGCGGAATGCCCAGCGTCAGCATCGGGATGAACGAAGTCTGCGCGCCGGCATTGTTGGCTGCCTCGGGGCCGGCGACGCCGCGGATATTGCCCTGGCCAAAAGGCACCTGGCCGGCGCGGCCGCGGGTCTTTTTCTCCAACGTGTAGGCGGCAAACGAAGCCAGCAGCGCGCCGCCTCCGGGCAGCACGCCGAGCACCGAACCCAGCGCAGTGCCACGCAGCACTGCCGGCCAGGCGTCCTGGAAATCCTGCTTCGTCGGCCACAGGCCTTTGACGTCCTTGGTGAAGACCTCGCGGTGTTCGGCCGGGCGGCCGAGGTTGGCGATGATTTCGCCGAAGCCGAAGACCCCCATCGCGATGGCGACAAAACCGATGCCGTCAGTCAACTCCGGGACATCGAAGCTGTAGCGCGGCACGCCGGAGATGACGTCGGTATTGATCTGCCCGAGCAGCAGGCCGAGCAGGATCATGCAGATCGCCTTGACCAGCGATCCCGAGGCCAGCACCACGGCGCCGATGAGGCCGAGCACCATCAGCGAGAAATATTCAGCAGGCCCAAACTTGAACGCCAGTTCGGTCAGCGGCGGCGCAAAGGCAGCGACGATCAGCGTCGCCACCGAGCCCGCAAAAAACGACCCCAGCCCGGCCGCTGCGAGCGCCGCGCCGGCACGCCCCTTGCGCGCCATCTGGTAGCCGTCGATCGCCGTCACCACCGAGGCCGATTCACCCGGCACATTGATCAGGATCGCGGTCGTCGAGCCGCCGTACTGCGCGCCGTAATAGATGCCGGCGAGCATGATCAGCGCCGGTGTTGCGTCGAGCGCGTAGATGCTCGGCAGCAGCATCGCGATGGTCGCCACCGGCCCCAGGCCGGGCAGCACGCCGATCAAGGTGCCGAGCATCGCGCCGGCAAAAGCGTAGAGCAGGTTCTGCAGCGTGAACGCGACGCCAAAACCGAGGATGAGGTTGTTGAGAAGTTCCATGGTCGAAGGGCCTTCAGGCGGCGAACACGGGCCACAGCGGGATCGTCAACCCCAGGCCCTTGATGAAGATCGCCCAGGAGCCGACCGTGAGCACGACGCAGTTGATGATCACCTCGCGCCAATGGAATTCTTCGCCGGCGATGCTCGACACCGCGATCAGGATCGGCAGAGACAGCGCCAGGCCGAGCTTGGGCAGCGCAAAGCCGGTCAGCACCACCGCGCCCAGGATCGCCAGGATCGGCTTCCACGCAAATGCGCCGACGCGGTCACCGCCTTCGACTTCAATCGTCAGCGAAGTGAAGAGCACCACGCTGCCCAGCACCGCGAGCAGGATGCCCAAACCAAACGGAAAATACCCCGGCCCGGGCCGCGCCGAGGTACCGAAGTTGTACGCAGTGGCGCCCCATGCAAAGGCGATGCCGACCAACACGAACATCAGCCCCGACCAGAAGTCTTTTTCGCTTTTGATTTTCAATCGAGTCTCCTCGCGTGGCCGGCCGGCGGCCGGCGGCCTCTACTGTTACGCCCGATTTTAGGGACAGGGGTGGCTGCGGCCCGGTGTGGTTTCCACGTAACGCGCAAACCCTGTGCGCGATCCCGGAGCCTAATCCCGGTGCTCGGGGCCGGGCCCGGCGGCAGCGGTTCGACCGCTGCGCAACGCACCCGAAATTGACACCGACAGGGCTGGAAAACAAAGTACAACCCGACTCGCCCCGACCCGAACTGACACATGGCGACGCTGCCCAGGAGACCCCGATGGCCGACCCAAAGAGTGCACTCGCCAACCAGTTGCGCAATATCGAAAGCAAAACCGGCAAGCCTTTTGCCGAACTATGCAAACTGATCAACAGCAGCGGGCTGGCCAAGGTCGGCGAACAGCGCACGATGCTCATGACCACGCTCGGCCTCGGCTATGGCGACGCCAACACGCTGGCGTTGATGGCCAAACAGGCCGACGAATCACCGGTCGCCAGCGAAGCCGACCCGCTGGATGCGATCTACGCCGGCAACAAGGCGCCGCTGCGCGCACTGCACGAACGCCTCAGCGCCGCGATCGACAAGCTCGGCCCGCATGAAACCGCGCCCAAGAAGAGCTACGTCAGCCTGCGTCGCAAGAAGCAGTTCGCGATGCTCGGGCCAGCCACCAAGGACACGATCGAACTCGGCCTCAATCTCAAGGCGATCCCGGTATCGGCGCGGCTGAAGACGATGCCGCCCGGCGGTATGTGCCAGGCGAGTGTGCGGCTCAGCGCGGCGAGCGACATTGACGTCGAGCTGCTGGGATGGGTACGGTCGGCTTACGACGCGGCGGGGTGAGGCCAAGCGCCGCCAGGCGCCGCGCGCTCAACCCAGGCCCGGCGTACTGCGCAGCACCTCGTCGATCGTGGTCAGCCCTTCGGCGACCTTCATCGCCCCGGCCAGGCGCAGCGGGCGCATGCCGTCTTTCACCGCCTGCCGACGCAGCGCGACGGCGTCGATCGACGGGTGGACTGCGGCGCGTGCGGCATCGCTGAGCACGAGCAGTTCATAGAGCCCGGCGCGG
>JAYUSP010000397.1:0-3907 GCA_043755615.1 Betaproteobacteria bacterium | reverse complement strand
AGATCTGGCTCCAGACCTACCCGCGCCTGTTTGGCCATGTCTTCAAGCCGGTGAGCTTCTGGTACTGCCACCGCATGGACGGCACGCTGGCGGCGGTGCTGGCCGAAGTCAACAACACGTTTGGCGAGCGCCACTGCTACTTGCTCGCTGGCGCGGGCCTGGCCTTCGGCCGCGAGAAGGCGGCGGACAAGGTCTTTCACGTTTCGCCGTTCTGCGAATCCCGGGGTCAGTACCGATTTCGCTTCATGCGCAGCGCCAACCGCATCGTCGCGCGCATTGCCCACGACGACGAGCAGGGGCCGCTGCTGCAGACCAGCGTCAGCGGCCGCCTTGAAATCCTGACCGCCGCGAGCGCGCGCGCCGTCGTGCTGCGCATGCCGCTGATGACGCTGGGCATCGTCGCGCGCATCCATTGGCAGGCACTCAGGCTCTGGATCAAGCGCGTACCGCTGGTGCGCAAGCCCGCCCCACCGGCGAGCCTGGTCTCGCGCTGAGCTGGGCGCCGCCCGAAGTCCCGACCCACGATCAATCCCCAACCGCCGCCGATGTCCACGACCACCGCCTACTCGTTCACGCCACCAGCCCAAGCCCCGGCAGCGGCACGCGCGATCTTTCGACTGCTCCAGCAACTGCGCCACGGCACGCTCGACGTGCAATGGCCCGATGGCTCGCAGTCGCGCTTTGGCAGCGGCGCTGTCGCGCAGACCCATGCCGCGATCCGCCTGCTCGACTGGCAGGCCTGCCGTGCGGCGCTGAAAAGTGGCGATATCGGTTTTGCCGAAGCGTTTGTCGCCGGCCATTGGACGAGCCCGGATCTGGCCGCGCTGCTGAAGCTGTTCATCCACAACCGCGAGGCGATGCACAAGCTCATCTACGGCAGCTGGTGGGGGGCGTTGTGGTACCGCGCCAAACACCTGCTCAACCGAAACTCGCGCCGCGGCAGCCTGAAAAACGTGCACGCGCACTACGACCTCGGCAACGGCTTCTACAAACTCTGGCTCGACGGGTCGATGAACTATTCGAGCGCGCTTTTCGAAAGCGACCTCAAACGACCGACGGCGCAGGCGCAGCAGGCCAAGATGCAGCGCGCGCTGCAGGAATGTGGCGTGCAGCCGGGCCAGCGCCTGCTCGAGATCGGCTGCGGCTGGGGCGCGCTGGCCGAAGCCGCGGCTAGCCGCGGCGCGTGTGTGACCGGCGTCACGCTGTCGTCGGAGCAACTCAGCTACGCCCGCTCGCGAGTCGCCGCCGCCGGGCTGCAAGCCAGCACCGACCTGCGCTTGCAGGACTATCGCGACATCCACGACGGCCCCTTCGACGCGATCGTCTCGATCGAGATGTTTGAGGCCGTCGGCCGCGAATACTGGGACACCTTTTTTGCGACCGTCAAGGCGCAGCTCAAACCCGGCGGCCTGGCCTGCATCCAGACGATCACCATCCGTGACGATCTTTTCGAGCGTTATGTGCGCTCGACCGATTTCATCCAGCAGTACATCTTCCCCGGCGGCCTGCTGCCGAGCCCGAGTGCGTTCGCGCTTCAGGCCCAAAAAGCCGGCCTTGAAGTGGTGCGCAGCCTGGCCTTTGGCGCCGACTACGCCGAGACGCTACGCCGCTGGCGGCGTGATTTTCTGGCGCGCGAAGCGCCGGTGCGCGAGCTCGGCTTCGACAGCCGCTTCATGCACATCTGGGAGTTCTATCTCGCCTATTGCGAGGCGGCTTTCGATACCGGCAACACCGACGTCGTGCAGTTCACGCTGCGCCGGCCGGTCTGACCGACTCCATGCCCATCTCCGCACCACAGCTGTCTGGCCGAACCCGGCGCACGCTGCTGAAGTGGTCGACGCTTGTTGCCGCGCCGCTGGCTGGGCAGGCGCTGACTGAAGTCCGGGCGCAAGGGCAGTGGCAGGGGCAGGCTCAAGCACCGGCGCCCGTCGCGGTTGCGCCAGAAGTCGCCGCGTTGTGGCCAGCGGCGCTACTGCAGGGCCAGGGGCGCTTGCGGTTTTTTGGCTTGGCTGTCTACGACATCCGGCTGTGGTCGGCACGCGGCCGCATCGGCGCTGATGATTGGGACCAACGCGCGCTGGCACTGGAGATCGAGTATCGGCGTGCGCTGGTCGGCCGGCAGATTGCAGAACGCTCGCTCGAAGAGATGCGACGCGCCGGCCCGGTCGAGGCAGCAAGTGCCAGCCGCTGGCTGCAAACAATGACACGCCTGTTTCCCGACGTGAACGCCGGCGACCGCATCACCGGCCGCCACGATCCTGGCGTTGCGGCGGAGTTTTTTGTCAACGGCAGCCCGCGCGGCGAAGTCCGCGATGCACAATTTGCGCGCCTGTTCTTTGGCATCTGGCTCGCGCCCTGGACCTCGGAGCCGAAGCTGCGCAGCGCGCTGCTCGGGGCGGCTTGACGACACCACGCGAAGCCGCCCTGCCCGCCGCCGCGGGCGAGGCCGCGGGCAAGGCGTTGGAACATGCGCCCGACCCGCACTGGCGGGGCGGCTGGCGCCAGGGCCTGGCCTACGGCGGCCTGGGTCTGCCACTGGCCTTTGTCGCGCTGCCGCTGTATGTCGTGCTGCCCAACCACTACGCCACCGAGTTCGGCGTGCCGCTGGCCACCCTGGGCGCCTTGCTGCTTTTAGCGCGCGCGCTCGACGCCATCGCCGACCCCTGGATCGGGCGCATGGCCGACCGCTGGTTTGCCCATTCGACGGCGCAGGTGCTCGCCGTCGCGGTTGCTGCCGCGGTGCTGCTGGCGATCGGATTCCGCGCACTTTTTTTTCCCGCTGCGGCGGTGATGGGTGGCGGCGCGGCGCTGCTCTGGTGGTGCGCGGTCGCGCTGGCGTTGACCTACCTCGCTTACAGCGTATTGAGCGTATTGCACCAGGCCTGGGGCGCGCGGCTGGGTGGTGGTGAAGCGCAACGCGCGCGCATCGTCTCCTGGCGCGAAGGCTTCGCGCTGGTTGGCGTGCTCGTTGCCAGCGTGTTGCCGTCGGTCGCCGGGCTCGGTGTCTCAACGGTCGTTTTTGCAATCGCGCTGGCGCTGGGTGTGGCGCTGCTGGGCCTCGCGCCGCGGGCTGCATTGGCGCCGCCGGCAAACGCTGCGATGCCGCCGGCCGCCGCGGCGCCGTCGCTGACCCTGCCCTGGCGCACGCCGGACTTCCGGCGCTTGGCTCTGGTCTATCTTGTCAACGGCATCGCCAGCGCGGTGCCGGCCACCTTGGTGCTGTTTTTCATCCGCGACCGCTTGCAGGCGCAGGCCTTCGAGCCCCTGTTCCTGGCCAGCTACTTTGCTGCCGGTGCGCTGTCGATGCCGCTATGGCTGCTGCTCGTGCGCCGCATCGGGCTGGCGCGAAGCTGGCTCGTCGGCATGCTGCTGGCGGTGCTGACCTTTGCCTGGGCGGCCACCCTCGGTGCCGGCGATATCGTGGCCTACACCGCGGTCTGCATCGCCAGCGGCATCGCGCTCGGTGCCGACCTTGCCTTGCCCGGCGCGATGCTCGCCGGCGTGATCCAGCGCAGCGGCCATGGTGGCCGCCTCGAAGGCGCCTATTTTGGTTGGTGGAATTTCGCCACCAAACTCAATCTCGCACTCGCTGCGGGCATCGCACTGCCTGCGCTCGCCGCCTGGGGTTATGCCCCCGGTGAGCGCAGCGAAGGCGCGCTGCAAGCGCTGACTGCGGCTTACTGCCTGCTGCCCTGCTTGCTCAAGCTCGGCGCTGCCGCGCTGCTGTACGGAGTCTGGATCCGCAACCGAAGACCCTCATGAAACGACGCCTCCTGATCACCTGCACTGGCGCGGCCTGCGCCCTCGCCACCGCGGCCTTGCTCGGCGGCTGCGCCAGCGCGCCGATACCGGCCGACTACGCTGCCGAGCGTCCGCTGCTCGACCTGAAGACCTACTTCAACGGCGA
>JAYUSP010000396.1:0-12432 GCA_043755615.1 Betaproteobacteria bacterium | reverse complement strand
GCTGCGTTCGTTGCTGCGCAGCCACGGCTACACCGTGATCAGCAGCACGCACGATATGGCCGGACACGAGCGGGTCAGCATCGGCCGGCGCGCCTGATCGCCGAATCAAAGCGTGACCACATCCCCAAATTCGAGGGTTCGGCAAACTCAAATTCGGCGCAATATGGTGTTCACGCGGCTCCTTGCCGCCAGCGGAGAACGGCCATGCACCAGAGCCCGAAACCTGCCCTCTTTACCGGTTTGACCGGTTTGACCGGTTTGACCGGTTTGACCGGTTTGGCCGCCTTGGGCGCCACCGCGGCGAGCTTGAGCCTGAGCCTGAGCGCAATGGCCGCAGACGGCCTGTCGATCAGGGACGCCGCCTGGCCGCGCTGGCAGACCCGGATCTCGATCACCTCGCCCGCTTCGCTGCCCGCCGCGCTGCCCGGCGCTGAAGTCCGCCTGATGTCGGCGTCGCTGCTCGGCGACTATTACTTCAGCCTGCCGCGGCTGCTGCCCGTGTCGGCGCAAGGTGGGCTGCGCGCCACCAGCGGCGTCATCACGGTGAGCAGCGGCAACGGGCTGGCCCGGCCGGCCCTGAACAGCACCGATGCGCTGGAGTCGCTGCCCTACCTGGGCCTGGGCTACACCCGCCTGTCGGCGCGCGGCGGCTGGGGTTTTTCGGCCGATGTCGGCCTGGTCGCGCAAAACCCGGCCAACGCCTGGCGGCTGGGCCGCGCGCTGCTCGGCAACCCGCGCCAGGATCTCGACGACGCGGTGCGCAGCCTGCGCCTGGCGCCGCATCTGCAACTCGGCGTGCGCTACAAGTTCTGAGGATCGCAGCGCGGCTCAAAGGTGAAGCCAGCCTGGCACGGCCGCCTCATCGGGTTTGCCTTATCCTTCAGTCCAGTTTGGATTTGCAGGAGAAAACGCGATGAGTGATGTACAGCAACAGATCGACGGCGTCGTCAAAGGGCACCGCGTGGTGCTCTTCATGAAGGGCACGGCGCAATTCCCGCAATGCGGCTTTTCCGGCCGCGCCGTGCAGATCCTCAAGGCCTGCGGGGTGACCGACCTGGCGACCGTGAATGTGCTCGAAGACGACGGCATCCGCCAGGGCATCAAACAGTACGCCAACTGGCCGACGATCCCGCAGCTCTATGTGAACGGTGAATTTGTCGGCGGCTCGGACATCATGATGGAGATGTACGAAAGCGGCGAACTCAAGCAGGTGCTCGACAGCGCGCCGAACTGAGATGACGACCCCCACGCTGGTCGCTGCGCTTCGGCGCTGCCTAGCGGCTTGCAGGCCGCCAGGCGCTCGTCCGCCACTCGCGAGCGCGCCGGCGCTCGCTCGGCGCGGTCTCGCCCCCCCGAGGGGGCTTCAGGCCGCTAGGGGCGGCCCGGCGCTGGCCTGATGACCGAGCGCCTGGTCGTCGGCATCAGCGGCGCCACCGGTGCAGCGTATGGCCTGAAGCTGCTCGACCGAGCGCGCGAGCTGGGTGCCGAAACCCATCTCGTTGCAACGCCGGCCGGAGTGCTCAACGTGCACCACGAGCTGGGCCTGGATCGACACGCGCTCGAAAAACACGCCGACCACGCTTACGCGCCGGGTGACATCGGCGCCTGTCTGGCCAGCGGCAGCTTCGACGCCAGCGCGATGGTCGTCGCACCTTGCTCGATGAAGTCGCTGGCGGCGATCGCCCATGGCCTGTCCGACAACCTGCTGACACGCGCCGCTGACGTGATGCTCAAAGAGCGTCGCCGGCTGGTGTTGATGGTGCGCGAGACGCCGCTGAACCTGGCCCATCTACGCAACATGACCGCGGCCACCGAGATGGGGGCGATCATCTTCCCGCCGCTGCCGGCGTTTTATCACCGGCCGGCAAGCATCGACGAGATGGTCGCCGAGACGGTCGAGCGGGTACTCGTACTGCTCGGCATCGGTGGTGCAGCGGCAAAACAGTGGCACGGTCTTTGATCCGCCGCGCCAGCTTCAGGCAGCGGGCTTGAACTCCCACCAGCGCCGCGCCGCAAAAACCGCGTTCGGATAGTCGGGCTTGCCGCGGCTGCCGTTGTAGCGGCCGAGCGCGAGGAAGAGGTCACCGCGTTCGACGTCGAGGTAGTGGCGCAGGATCGTGCAGCCAAAGCGCAGATTGGTCTGCATGTGGAACAGCCGGCTCGCGTCGCCATCGCCGATCAGCCGCGCCCAGAACGGCATCACCTGCATGTAGCCACGCGCGCCGGCCGAGCTGATGACGTATTTTCTGAAGCCACTCTCGACCTGGACCAACCCGAGCACGAGCGGCGTTTCGAGCCCGGCGCGGCGCGACTCGTACCACGCGGTTTCGAGAAACTCGACGCGGGTGCGATGCTCGGATTTGCGGCTTTTGAGTTTTTCGCTCGTCGCGCCGAGCCACTTGAGATAGGCGAGCCGGTCTTCGATGCGGTCGAAGTCCGGCCGCGGTGGTTTGGCGCCGGCAATCGCCGCCGACAGCACCGAGCGCACCGAGTTGGCCAGCGGCTCTTCAGCCTGCGCGCCGGCGCTTGCCTGGCGCATCGGCACGCCAGCGACGCCGGCCAAACAGGCCGCCGCGCCGACCACAAAACCGCGGCGCTCGGTGATGCCGTTCACGCCCCGGCAGGCCCCCGTGCGCCGTCTGCGAGCCGCTCACGCAGCAGGCCGGCCACGGCGCTCAGCGCGACCCGCAAAGCCTCCGGCTCGCGGCGGCCCTGCAACTCGACCATGCCCTCCTTGAGGCCGCGCTCGGAAAGCACCACGCGCTGCGGCACGCCGATGAGTTCCCAGTCGGCAAACATCGCCCCCGGGCGCTCGCCGCGGTCGTCGAGGATGACATCGATGCCGAGTGCTGCGAGCTCGTCGTAGAGCGCGGTGGCCGCGGCACGCACCGCTTCATTGCGGTCGAATCCGATCGGGCAGATCACGGCCGCAAACGGCGCGATCGAGGTCGGCCAGATGGCACCGCGCTGGTCGTGGTTCTGCTCGATCGCAGCACCCAGGATGCGCGTCACGCCGATGCCATAGCAGCCCATCACGAAGGGTTGTGGCTTGCCGTTTTCATCGAGAAAATGGGCCTTCATCGGCTCGCTGTACTGGGTGCCGAGCAAGAAGACATGGCCGACTTCGATGCCACGCTGGATGGCCAGCACGCCGCGGCCGTCGGGCGACGGCTCGCCGGCACATACGTTGCGGATGTCGGCGACGAGGTCAGGCTCGGGTAGGTCGCGGCCCCAGTTGACGCCGGTGAAATGGAAGTCCGCTTCGTTGGCGCCGCAGATGAAATCGTGCATAACCGCCACCGTGCGGTCGGCGACGATCTTCACCGGCTTGAGCGCTGCCAGCGGGCCCAGATATCCGGGTTTGCAGCCGAAGTGACTTTGAATCTCGGCCACCGTCGCGAAACGAAAACCACCCTTCAGGCCGGCGATCTTGCCGGCCTTGATTTCATTGAGCGCATGGTCGCCGCGGACGAGCAGCAGCCAGACCGTGGTCTTGCCCGAAGCACCCGATTCATCGACGACATCGGTGGCCAGCACCAGCGATTTGACGGTGCGCTCCAGCGGCACGCCGAGCAAATCGGCCACGTCTTCGCAGGTGCTCCTGGCCGGGGTCGGCGTCTTGACCAGCGGCATCGATGCGGCGCCGCGCGGCGCGGCCGGTGCGATCGCTTCGGCGAGTTCGATATTCGCCGCGTAGTCGCTGGTCGGGCAATACACGATCGCGTCTTCGCCGGTGTCGGCGATGACCTGGAACTCTTGCGAGATATCACCACCGATCGCGCCGGTATCGGCCGCCACCGCGCGGTATTGCAAACCCATGCGGTCGAAGATCGCGCGGTAGGCCAGGCTCATCTGCTCGTAGCTGCGGCGGCCGGCCTCGATATCACGATCGAAGGAGTAGGCATCCTTCATCGTGAACTCGCGCCCGCGCATGACCCCAAAACGCGGCCGGCGTTCGTCGCGGAACTTGGTCTGGATGTGATAAAAATTTCTGGGCAGCTGTTTGTAGCTGCGCAGCTCCTGGCGCGCGATATCGGTGATGACTTCTTCGCTCGTCGGCTGGATAATGAAGTCGCGGTCGTGGCGGTCTTTCACGCGCAGCAGCTCGGGCCCGTATTTCTGGAAGCGGCCGGTCTCCTGCCAAAGCTCGGCCGGCTGCACCACCGGCATCAGCAGCTCGACCGCGCCAGCGCGGTTCATTTCTTCGCGGATGATGGCCTCGACCTTGCGGATCACACGCAGCCCCATCGGCATGTAGCTGTAGATGCCGGCCGACAGGCGCTTGATCAAACCGGCGCGCAGCATCAGCTGGTGACTCACGACCTCGGCATCGGCGGGCGCTTCTTTCAGCGTCGAGATGAAAAACGAACTGGCTTTCATGCGGGGGCGCGTTGGAGGCTCGCTAAACGCGATCGCTGCCTGATCGCGGGGTTGGGGCACGGGGCTCGATTGCGGCGCATCGCAGGCCGCAGCGCGCCGCGCTCACTGCATGCGGGAAAGCGAGGCGTCGCGCGCCCTACGCTGCCGGTGCAATAATGAAATCAGTTTAAGAATCGAGGTCCGATTATGCTCGACCGTGAAGGCTTCAGGCCCAACGTCGGCATCGTCCTGCTGAACACGCGCAACCAGGTCTTCTGGGGCAAGCGGCTGAAGACCAGTTCGTGGCAGTTCCCGCAAGGCGGCATCAAGTTTGGTGAGTCGCCAGAGCAGGCCATGCTGCGAGAGTTGCACGAAGAAGTGGGGCTGCTGCCGGAACATGTGCAGATCGTCGCGCGCACGCGCGACTGGCTGCGCTACGAGGTGCCGGATCACTTCATCCGCAAAGAAGCGCGTGGGCACTACCGCGGCCAGAAGCAGATCTGGTTTCTGCTGCGACTGGTGGGCCGCGACAGCGACATGAACCTGCGCGCCACCGACCACCCGGAATTTGATGCCTGGCGCTGGAACGAATACTGGGTGCCGCTCGACATGGTCATCGAGTTCAAGCGCGGCGTCTACGAGATGGCGCTGACCGAACTTGCGCGTTTTTTGCCGCGGGTGACGCAGCACAACCGGTTTCTGCGCGGCGGTACGCGCGGCAGCCATCGCCGCGATGAAGGCTTGCCGCCGCCCAGCGACGACGGCAGTCAACCGCCTGAGGCGCCGGCCTGAGGCGCTGGCCGTTGCTTGGGGCCTCGCTTCGAGCCGCCGTTTCAGGGCCTCAGGCGAGCACCAGATTGTGGTTCCGGCCGGCGACTGCGTCGCCTTCACGCCGCTGCGCGGCATGAGCCTCCGCCGCAATCCGGCGCTCGGCTACGCGAGCACCAGATTGTCGCGATGGATGAGCTCGGGTTCGGCGGCGTAACCCAGCAGCGCTGCGATCTGCGACGAGGCCTTGCGCGCAATGAGACGCGCCTCGGCGGCCGAGTAGTTGGCCAGGCCGCGGGCGATTTCGACACCCGCCGCGCTGCGCACCGCGATCACGTCACCACGCAGAAAATCGCCGCTGACTTCAGTCACGCCGATCGGCAGCAGGCTCTTGCCTTCGTCGCGCAACTTGACCACTGCGCCGGCGTCGACAGTGACCGCGCCACGCAATTGCAGGTGGTCGGCCATCCACTGCTTGCGCGCCGCGAGTTTGGGCGTGCTCGCCTGGAGCAAGGTGCCAATGGCTTCGCCGCGCGCCAGCCGCAGCAGCACGTCGGCCTCACGCCCCCAGGCGATGACCGTGCTCGCGCCGCTGCCGGCGGCACGTTTGGCGGCGAGGATCTTGGTCAGCATGCCGCCGCGCCCTATGCTCGAGCCGGCGCCGCCCGCCATGCGCTCAAGCTCCGGATCACCGGCGGTTGCGGTGCCGACAAAACGGGCATCGCGGTGGCTGCGCGGGTCGGCGGAAAACAAGCCGCGCTGGTCGGTTAGGATCACGAGTGCGTCGGCCTCGACGAGGTTGGCGACCAGCGCGCCGAGCGTGTCGTTGTCGCCGAACTTGATCTCGTCGTTGACGACGGTATCGTTTTCGTTGATGACCGGGATGACTTTCAGACGCAGCAGGGTGAGCAGCGTCGAACGTGCGTTGAGGTAACGCTCGCGGTCGGCCAGATCGGCATGCGTGAGCAGCACTTGCGCGCTGTGCATGCCATGCTGGCGCAGTTGCGTTTCGTACATCTGCACCAGGCCCATCTGGCCGACGGCAGCAGCGGCCTGCAGCTCGGGCAGCGCCTTCGGCCGCGTCTGCCAGCCCAGGCGCTGCATGCCTTCGGCGATGGCGCCGCTGGAGACCATCAACACTTCGCGGCCCTCGGCGGCGAGCGCTGCAAGCTGGCGCGCCCAGTTGCCGATGGCCTGCGCGTCGACGCCACGGCCTTCGTTCGTGACCAGGCTGGAGCCGACCTTGACGACGATGCGCCGCGCCTGGCGCAGCAACTCAGACATCGCTGCCCCGCGTGCCCTCGCCGACATTTGTCGCGTGGGTGGTGGCCTGGGTGGCGTCCACATCGTCGAAGCGCAGGTCGCTCACCGGCAGCACCTGCCGCTGCGCCTTGACATGTTCGTAGGCCGCGCGCACGAGGGGGTCGAGAGCCTCGCGGGCAAGCGCCGAGATCGCAAAGACTTTGCCCTTCCAGCGCAGCCGGCGCACAAAATCGGCAACGCGCTGCGCGCGTTCTTCGGCCGGGATCATGTCGATCTTGTTGAGCACCAGCCAGCGCGGTTTGGCGTGCAACGCCGGGTCGTAGATCTTCAGCTCCTTGACGATCGCGCGCGCCTGCGCCACCGGGTCGGCATCGTCAAACGGGGCCAGGTCGACGATATGCAGCAGCAACTGCGTGCGCTGCAGATGGCGAAGAAATTGCAGGCCCAGGCCGGCGCCTTCAGAGGCGCCTTCGATCAGCCCGGGCACGTCGGCGACAACAAAACTCTGCTCCGGCCCGACACGCACGACACCCAGGTTGGGGTGCAATGTCGTGAACGGGTAATCGGCGATTTTCGGGCGCGCGTTGGAGATCGCCGCGATCAGCGTCGACTTGCCGGCATTGGGCATGCCGAGCAGGCCGACATCGGCGAGCACGCGCAGTTCGAGCTTGAGTTTTTTGGTCTCGCCGGGCCAACCGGGTGTTTTTTGACGCGGCGCGCGGTTGGTGCTGGTCTTGTAGTGCAGGTTGCCGAAGCCGCCGTCGCCGCCCTTGACGACGAGCACCCGCTCGCCAGGGGTGATCAGCTCGAACAGGCGCTCGCCGCTGTCGGCGTCAGTGGCGATGGTGCCGACCGGGCAGCGCAGCACGATGTCGTCACCCGCGGCACCATACTGGTCTGAGCCGCGGCC
The DNA here is from genome assembly GCA_043755615.1 of Betaproteobacteria bacterium. Lineage (GTDB taxonomy): Bacteria > Pseudomonadota > Gammaproteobacteria > Burkholderiales > Burkholderiaceae_C > Rubrivivax. Next base: position 5,132 of record JAYUSP010000396.1, on the reverse strand, counting down.
GGCTTCACCGTTGCGTGCCTCGAAGCGGCGCGTGTAGCGGTAGTCGATGAGCGTATTGAGGTTGTTGTCGGCAACCGCCCAGACACTGCCGCCACGGCCGCCGTCGCCGCCATTCGGCCCGCCGAAAGGAATGAACTTTTCGCGTCGAAAGCTCATGCATCCCGCGCCGCCGTCTCCGGCCGAGACATCGATGGTCGCTTCGTCGACAAATTTCATGGTGACCTAAAACAGCAAAGCCCCGGGGACGCCGGGGCTTGCAGGCTTGGCGAAGGGGCGACTCAGGCCGGGGTGGCCGCGGCCGGCATGACCGACACCATCTGCCGATTCAGCGCGCCCTTGATGGCAAAGCTGACCTGTCCGTCGACCAGCGCGAACAGGGTGTGATCCTTGCCGATGCCGACATTCGTGCCCGGGTGGAACTTGGTGCCACGCTGGCGCACGATGATCGAGCCGGCAAGAATGCGCTGGCCGCCAAAGGCCTTGACGCCGAGCATCTTCGGTTGGGAGTCGCGGCCATTGCGGGTTGAGCCGCCGCCTTTTTTCTGTGCCATGGTGAAGGGCTCCTATTGCTGTTCTTGCTCAGGCGCTGACCGCACCGATTTGCAGCTCGGTGTAGTTTTGGCGATGACCGCCATGTTTCTGGTAGTGCTTGCGGCGCCGCATCTTGAAGATGCGCACCTTGTCGTGGCGGCCGTGTGAAAGCACCGTGGCCGTGACCACCGCGCCGGCAACCAGCGGGTCGCCGACTTTCAACTCTGCGCCACTGCCCACGGCGAGCACTTGGTCGATGGTGATTTCCTGACCGACGTCGGCAGCAAGCTGCTCGACCTTGATTTTTTCACCCACGGCAACCTTGTACTGCTTGCCGCCGGTTTTGATGACCGCGTACATGTCTGACCTTTCGATGCGCTCGCGATGGATTGCTCCCGCGACTTTTTGAGTTCTCGCTCGGGTTGGCGAGTTCGCTGGCGAGTTCGGCGCCCCGGCGGATGAAGCCCCTCTTAACGTGAAAGTTTGCGAGGTGCCCTCCTTCCGGAACGAAGCTTTTGAGTATACCACGCAAGGCCATTGCGGAGCCACTGCCCGCCCCTGGGCCGGCTACCAAACTGCGCCGGCTGCGACGCTTGGCAGTCGACGCGGTCAACATGTCCAGGGCCGCTTCTTATAATCGACTTGACTTGGCCGACACCACCTTGCCCCCCACCCCCGCCCCCGCTGCGGCCCGCGCGCCCGAGCTGACGGACGCCGCGATGCAGCAGGTGGATGCGGTGATCCGGCAGCGCCTGAGCTCCGAGGTTGCGCTGATCGACCAGATCGCGCACTACATCATCAATGCCGGCGGCAAGCGCATCCGGCCGCGGCTCGTGCTGCTCTTTGCCGAGGCCTTCGGCTTTACCGGCCCCGAGCGCTACGAGCTCGCGGCGACGGTCGAGTTCATCCACACCGCGACCCTGTTGCACGACGACGTCGTCGACGAATCCTCGCTGCGCCGCGGCCGCGCCACCGCGAATGCGATGTTCGGCAACGCAGCCAGCGTTCTGGTCGGCGACTTTCTGTATTCCCGCGCCTTCCAGATGATGGTATCGGTGAACCGGATGCGTGTGCTCGACGTGCTCGCCGACGCCACCAACACCATCGCCGAAGGCGAGGTCTTGCAACTGATGAACATGCACGACGCCGACCTGGCGGTCGACGCGTACCTGCGTGTCATCCGCTTCAAGACCGCCAAGCTCTTCGAGGCCAGCGCGCGGTTGGGCGCGATCCTGGGCGGCGCCAGTGCCGCGGTCGAAGAGGCCTGTGCCGACTACGGTCGATCGTTGGGCACCGGCTTCCAGCTCGTCGACGACTTGCTCGACTACGAAGGCAACAGCGGCGAGCTCGGCAAAAACGTCGGCGATGACCTGCGTGAAGGCAAGCCGACCCTGCCGCTGCTGATCGCGATGGAGCGCGGCACCGCGGCGGAGCGCCAACTGGTGCGCCAGGCGATCGAAGACGGCGAGGTGCAGCGCCTGCCTGAGATCGTGGCCATCGTGCGCTGCACCGGGGCGCTGGACGCCACGCGGCAGGCCGCCGAAGCCGAGGCCGACAAGGCCCGCGCCTGCCTGACCGCGGTGCCCGCCGGGCCGGCGCGCGAGGCGCTGCTAGAATTGTGTTCTCGTTCGGTGCGCCGGTCTTCCTGACGCCGCCGACGAAACCGCCGCAACGGATGTTCACTCCGCGCGGCTCATCGGGGTGTAGCTTAGCCTGGTAGAGCGCTACGTTCGGGACGTAGAGGCCGGAGGTTCGAATCCTCTCACCCCGACCAAAGACCGCGATGCATGGCCCGCCAGGTCTTCAAGCGAAGCGGCAACCGAAGCAGGAACCGAAGCCTCAAACGAGTGCCGCGCCTCGCGCGCAGTCGCCGGAACAGTCGCGCAACGACCGCGCAGCCCTTCGTTTACAGCGCCCTCTGGATCAGGGATGATCCCGCGATGATCTTCACTCCCTGCTGACACGCATGGCTCTGGATACCGTTGTCGAGCCGCCGCAGTCCAACCTGGCTGGTGTCGCCCGTGTACTGGTGCATGCCGGCAAGTTGAGCCAGAAGGCGGCCGAGGACCTGACCAAGAGCGCGCGCGAAAAACGCACCAGCTTCATCAGCAACGTGCTGTCGGCGGGTGCCGTGCGCCCGGCAGATCTGGCGCACACGCTGGCCAGCGCCTTGGCGCTGCCGCTGATCGACCTGAATGCGGTCGACACCGACAAGCTGCCGCGCAATATCGTCGACGGCAAGCTCGCGCAGCAGTACCAGCTTGTGGTGCTGGGCAAGCGGGGCAGCCGCCTGTTCATAGGCGCCGCCGACCCGACTGACCAGGAAGCCGCCGAGCGCATCAAGTTCGCGACCCAGCTGACCCCCGAGTGGGTCATCGTCGAGCACGACAAGCTGCAGAAGATTCTCGAAGCCCAGGGCGCCAGCGTCAGCGAGACGATGGAGTCGCTGGCCGGCGGGGACTTCGACTTCGACGTCAGCGACGAAGACCCCGCCGCGGCAGAAAGCGCTGAGGTTGTCAACGAAGTCGAAGACGCGCCGGTGGTGCGTTTCCTGCAGAAGATGTTGATCGACGCGATCAACCTGCGTGCGTCGGACCTGCACTTCGAGCCCTACGAATACAACTACCGCGTGCGCTTCCGGGTCGACGGCGAACTGCGCGAGATCACCCAGCCGCCGGTGGCGATCAAGGACAAACTCGCCTCGCGCATCAAGGTCATAAGCCGGCTGGACATTTCGGAAAAGCGAGTGCCGCAGGACGGCCGCATGAAGCTGAAGTTCGGAACGAAGTCGATCGACTTCCGCGTCAGCACCCTGCCCACGCTGCACGGCGAGAAGATCGTGATCCGGATCCTCGATTCGTCGTCGGCCAAGCTCGGCATCGAGGCGCTGGGCTACGAGAAGATCGAAAAAGACCGCCTGATGGCCTGCATCACGCGCCCCTACGGCATGGTGCTGGTGACCGGCCCCACCGGGTCGGGCAAGACGGTCTCGCTGTACACCTGCCTGAATATCCTGAACCAGCCCGGGGTGAATATCTCCACCGTCGAAGACCCGGCTGAAATCAACCTCCCGGGCATCAACCAGGTCAACGTCAACGACCGCGCGGGGCTGACCTTTGCGGCCGCGCTGAAATCGTTTCTGCGCCAAGACCCGGACATCATCATGGTCGGCGAAATCCGCGACCTCGAAACCGCCGACATCGCGCTCAAGGCAGCGCAGACCGGTCATATGGTGATGTCGACGCTGCACACCAACGATGCGCCGACAACGCTGACGCGGCTGCTGAACATGGGCGTGGCGCCCTTCAATATCGCCTCGAGTGTGCTGTTGATCACGGCCCAGCGCCTGGCTCGGCGCCTGTGCGAAAACTGCAAGACTCCGGCCGACTACCCTCGCGAGGCTTTGCTCAAGGCCGGCTTCGCAGCGACCGATATCGATGGCAGCTGGAAGCCTTATCGCGCGGTGGGATGTTCGGCCTGCACCAACGGTTACCGGGGTCGCGTGGGCCTTTACCAAGTGATGCCGATCACCGAAGCCATCCAGCGCATCATCCTGGCCGAGGGCACGGCGCTGGACATCGCCGAGCAGGCTCACAAGGAAGGTGTGCGCGATCTGCGCCAATCCGGGTTGCTCAAGGTCAAGTCAGGGATGACGACCCTCGAAGAAGTCATCACCTGCACCAACGAGTGATGCCGGCGTGGCGAAGGCCGGGCAGGCCGGATCGGGAAGAATGAAAGACCGCCGCGACAGCGCGGCGTTGACGACAGGCTGCGGCCGGGGAACTCATGGCAACTGCATCAGCAACAGCGTCAGCTTCGCGAACCAAGCCGGTCAAAGAGTCGATCTTTGAGTGGGAGGGCAAGGACAAAAACGGCAAGCTGGTGCGCGGCGAAGTCCGTGCCGGCGGCGAGGCGATGGTCAGTGCCAGCCTGCGCCGGCAGGGCATCCTGGTCGGCAAGATCAAGAAGCGCCGCATGTCCGGCGGCTCGTCGATCAAGCAGCGCGATATCGCCATCTTCACGCGCCAGTTGGCCACGATGATGAAAGCCGGCGTGCCGCTGCTGCAGGCCTTTGACATCGTCGGTCGCGGTGCCACCAACCCGCGCATGGCGCGTCTGCTGAGCGACATCCGCAACGACGTCGAAACCGGCACCAGCCTGTCGGCGGCCTTTCGCAAACACCCGATGCAGTTCGACGCGCTGTATTGCAACCTCGTCGAAGCCGGCGAGGCCGGCGGCATCCTGGAGGCCCTGCTCGACCGCCTGGCCATCTACCAGGAAAAGACGATGGCCATCAAGCAGAAGATCAAGTCTGCGCTGATGTACCCGATCGCCGTGATCGTGGTCGCTTTTGTGGTCTTGACCGTGATCATGATCTTCGTGATCCCGGCGTTCAAGGAGGTCTTCAGCTCCTTCGGCGCCGACCTGCCGGGCCCGACGCTGTTTGTGATCGCGCTGTCGGAATTCTTCGTCAAATGGTGGTGGGCCATCTTCTCGTTGATTGGCGGCGGCCTGTATTTCTTCTTCGAGACCTGGAAGCGCAGCGTCAAGATGCAGATGGTGATGGACCGCCTGCTGCTGCACATGCCGGTCTTCGGCTC
>JAYUSP010000395.1:0-3934 GCA_043755615.1 Betaproteobacteria bacterium | reverse complement strand
CGATGCCGGCCGCGGGTGGCAAACATCCGATTTTCGGCACCAACCCGGTGGCGGCGGTTTTCCCGCGCCGCATTGCCGACCCGCTGATGATCGACCTGAGCCTGTCTGAAGTTGCACGCGGTAAATTGATGGTCGCGGCCAAGGACGGCAAGCCGATCCCTGAAGGCTGGGCGCTGGACGCCAAGGGCCGCCCGACGACCGACCCCAAGGCCGGCCTGGCGGGGTCGATGCTGCCGCTCGGCGCGGTGTCGTCGCCCAAGGGCGCGATGCTGGCGTTGATGGTCGAGCTGCTGGTCACGGCGCTGATCGGCGCCAACTACGGCTTCGAGGCGTCGAGCTTCTTTGTCGACGAAGGCAACCGGCCCGGCATCGGCCAAGCCTTCATCATCATCGACCCCGGCGCTTTGGGCGGCAGCGACAATTTTCTCGATCGCATCGAGGTCCTGGTCGCCGAGATGATGCGCGACGACGGTGTGCGTCTGCCGGGCAGCCGCCGCGAAGCGCTGCGCCGCAGGGCCGAAACCGACGGCATCGACGTGCCCGAGACGATGCTCGTCGCACTGCAAAGCAGCTGAAGCGCGGCACGCCGCGAGAAAAGAGAATCGCCATGCACCGCCGCACCCTGCTGCAAAACACCGCCCTGCTGTTGTTACCCGCGCTGCCTGCGCTGCCTGCGCTGGCCTGGGCACAGGCCGACTACCCGCGTGCCGGCAGCACGATCCGCTATGTCGTGCCCTTCCCGCCCGGCGGCCTGACCGATGTCATGGCGCGGCTCGTCGGCCAGCAATTGGCCGAGCGCTGGAAGCTCAACGTCGTGATCGACAACAAGGCCGGCAGCGGCGGCCAGATCGGCGCCGCCGAAGTTGCCAAAGCGGCGGGCGACGGCCAGACGCTGCTGGCGATCACGCTGACGCATGCCGCCAACGCCACGCTGTTCAAAGGCCGCGCGGCATTCGACTTCCGGCAAGACCTGCGCCCGGTAGCGCTGCTCGCCGGCTCGCCGATGTTGGTGGTGGTGCCCGCGGCCAGCCCGATCAAGGATTTCAAGGACCTCGTTGTGCAGGCCAAGGCGCGCAAGCTCAACGCCGGCTCGTCGGGCAACGGCACGCCGCCGCACCTGACGTTGGCCCTGTTCAACGACCTGCACAAGACCGAGATCCAGCACATCCCCTACAAGGGCGGAGCGCCGTCGATGACCGACCTCATCGGCGGCCAGCTCGACGTCATCTTCTCCAACCTGCCCGAGAGCGTGGCGCATGTCAAAAGTGGCAAGCTGCGCGCGCTGGCCATCGCCAGCAGTGCGCGCCATCCGCTGGTGCCCGATGTACCGACCACCGCCGAAGCCGGCACGCCGCAACTCGCCGTCGAAAACTGGACGGCGGTGATGGCCCCGGCGGCGACGCCCGACGCCACGGTGAACCGGCTCGCCGCCGAGATCGTGAAGATCATGGCCATGCCCGACATCGAGGAGCGCGCGCGCACGCAGGGCTTTCGCGTCGATGCCCGCGCCGCGCAGGCCTTCGCGCCGTTCCTCAAGGACGAGGTCGAGCGCTGGGCGCGGGTCATTGCCGCGGCAAAGATCGTCGCCGAATAGGCTGAGCGTCAGCGCGGCACACGGGAGAGCAAGCGCTCGGTCACGCTCAAGGAAATGTGGCTTTGCCACTTTCCTTGATCCCCTCGGGGGGCGGTCGCCGCGAAGCGGTGGCCTTGGGGCTCAATCAGTCCGAATCGTTGGCCGCCGCCGCTGAGCCGCCGTCGAACAACTGACCCATGCCGGCGCCGCTGTCGCTGGACACCTGCGAGGCCTGCGCCGAAGCGCGGCGCAGCAGCACCTGCGCGTCGGTGCCATGTTCGGGCACGAGCGCCAGGCCGACACTGGCGGCGACCGCATGGCCCTGGCCAGCGACAGTGAACGGCTGGCGCAGCGACTGCACCAGCTTGCCGGCCACGCGCTCGGCATGGGTTGGGGCTTCGAGGTGACTGAGAAGCACGCCAAAGCTGTCGGGCCCGACCGAGGCGACGACGTCACTGGCACGCAGCCCGGCACGCAGGCGCACCGCGACCTTGCGCCGCAGCACGTTCGCCGCCTCACTGCCCATGCGCGCACTGGCGGTCGCAAAACCCTGCACGCGCAACACGATCAACGCCATCGGCGAAGGAGCCCGCTCGCGCAGCGCCAGCAGATGGGTCATGTGCTCGATCAACTGCGCCTGGTGCGGCAGGCCGGTGGCCAGGTCGGTCGCATACGCGGTACGCGCTGCCCGCTCGAGTTTCTTGCGCTCGATCGCGTGGCGCAGCGCGCGCGCCAACGTCTCGCTGTCGGTGCTGCTGACCACCTCCTGCACGCCAACACCGAGCAGCGCGATGCAGGTTTCGGGTTCGGCAAGGCGGCAGGCGATGACCACGGCGGTATCAAACGCGGCCTGCGGCAGCTCGGCCAGCATCACGAACTGACGCAGCACCTCGGCGCTGGGCAACTGCACCAGCAGCGCATCATGGCGCCCGGCCTGGGTGATGTCTTCGCCGTCGGTCAATAAAAACGGGCCGTGGCTGCTGGCAGCCAGCGCGGCCGGGCCGGGCCCGCCCAGCACCAGGACATCGAAGGGCGGCTGCAATGGCATCGAAGACATGGCGGCAATGATGCCGCATTGGCGGCGTGGCCAGAGGAAAAGTGCCGCGCGGGCGGCCTGCGCGAGCGGCGCCAGTGGCGTGCGACCATCGGTGGCCATGGACCTGCAGCGCGCCTTCATACACCGGCATCGGCGATGCCGGCGACCGTGTCTGGCCGGTACGCTGTTGCTTCTCGCCAGCGTCACCGCCAGCGCCGGCAGCTGGGAAGCGCGCAGCAGCGACGGCCTGCAATGGCAGATCGTCGAAGACCCGCTGCGCGCCCGCGACGGTTTTGTGCTCGAGCGCCGGCATGCCGACGGCCGGCTCGACACCGGCTTCGGCAACGCCGGCAGCGTGATCTTCTCGCTTGGCGCGGCGCAAGGCGGGCCGACTGACCTGAAGATCGACGCGTTGGGCCGGACCTGGGTCGCCGGCCACACCGCGGCGCCCGAGGGCCAGCGCGCGGTGCTGCTGCGCTTCTTGCCCGACGGCCGGCCCGACACCGGCTTTGGCACCAGCGGCCGCATCAGCCTGGCGCCACGCGAGATGCCGGCCCGCGGCACCGATCTGCTGCCGTCAGTCGACGGTTCAGCTTGGATCGCCGGCCAGGTTTTCGAGCCGACGGGGCACAGCCGCAGCAGCGTCTGGCGCATCGGGGCAGGCGGCAAACTCGACACCGGGTTTGCGCAGGCCGGCCTGTGGCTCGACCCTGGCGCTGGCGATACCGACATCGGCGGCCTGCTGCTCAGCGCCGGCAACGTCATCGCACTCGGCGTGCGGCGCAACGACGGCAACAAGGTGTCGCTCGAAACCTGGGCCTGGCCCGCCGCTGGCGGCACGCCGCAGCGGATAGCGCAGATCGAGGCCAGAACCCCCGGCGACGCCGAAAGCGCGGTCTTCGCGCTGCCTGGCGGCGTCGCGCGCTGGGCCAGCTCCGACGGGGTGGCGATCGGCGCGGCACCGGTCGCCTTGCTCAAAGCGGCCGAGAATGCCGGCGCGGCCTCGACCGCGGCGGCCACAAACGTTGCGCCCGCCGCACTCCAGAGCGTCGCCCTGCCGTACACGATTGCCTCTGCGGCCAGCGGCGCAGCCGCAGGCGCGGGCGCGTCGGCCGGGTTGTCAGCCTGGGGTTGGTGGTCGGTCGCCGCGGCCGCGCTCAGCGCGTTGGCGGCGGCGTGGTGGTGGTGGTGGCGCCGCCTTTGACGGCGGCACGCCTTGCATACAGGTGTCGCTGAAAGCCGAGAAAAACACCGCGCACGTGGTCGGGCTGCCCGAGTTCGGCGAACGCGTCGGACAAGGCATTGCGATAGCGAAGTTTGAGCAG
>JAYUSP010000394.1:0-3950 GCA_043755615.1 Betaproteobacteria bacterium | reverse complement strand
TCGGTGGCAGTATTCTGCGGTGCCCTCGGCCGCGCCCCCGCCCCCACCAGCGAATGTCTTGCATCGCCTGCCCGAGCGGCTGCTCGTGCTCGCCCTGGTGCTGGCTGCGCACGCGGCGCTGCTCGGTGGCGGCGTCGACCTGCTGGGCTTGGGCGAGTTCGACCCCGCTGTAGTGCCGAGCGCAGCGCCGGTATTGACGGTGCGACAGATCTTGCGGCCGCTGTCGGCGGCGGGTCGCTCCGCGGGTGGCGATTCCGCCGATTCCGCCGGTACAGCCGACAACGCGACCACCGTCGGCGGCGCCGCCCTCGGCGCCCCGACGCGCCGGCCCCGCCTGGCGCCTGCGGTCGACCCGGCACGGCCTGCGCCATTGCCGGCGTCTGCGGCTGGCGAATCTGCGGCGGCGAATGCTGCGCTGGCGCCTTCCGCGCCCGAGCCGGCGCCGGTGATCGAGCCGCTGCAGGTGCCTGCGCCGACCGCCGACGCGCCGTCGGCGTCAGTACCAACCGCAATGCCATCGACGCCACAAACCGCGCCTGAAGGCGCCGACACCCCCATCCACCCGACCCAGATCGCATCATCGTTCCGCCTCGACTACAGCTTGCAGCGTGGCTCGATCAGCGGCAGTGCCGAGCTCGTCTTCCGCCGCGCGCTCGACAGCTACGAGCTTGAGCTCAAGGGCAGCGTCTTTGGCGTCGACGCGATGTGGCTCGTCAGCCGCGGCGGCTTTGATGCGGCGGGCCTTGCGCCGACGCGTTTTGTCGACCGCCGCCGCGGCCGCGACCGGCATGCGGCGAACTTTGACCGTGCGGCAGGGCGCATCACCTATTCGGGCCCGCAGACGACCTACCCGCTGGCAGCAGGCGCGCAAGACCGCCTGAGCTGGATGGTGCAACTGCCGGCAATCATCGACGCCGACCCGGCGCGTTTTGCGGCTGTCGGCACGCGGGTGCCGATTTTCATCAGTGGCGCGCGCGGCGATGCCGGCGTCTGGGTCTTTGTCGTCGAGGGGCTGCAAGCGCAGGGCCTGCGCCTGACCCGCGAGCCGCGGCGTCCCTACGACACCCAGGTCGAGGTCTGGCTCGACCCGGCGCGCCACCACCTGCCGGTGCGCGCACGGCTGTCGACACCGCCGGCCGGCGAAACGCTGGAGTTGTTGCTGACGGCGCCCTGATCGCCACGCCAGCAGCGCAACAGGCCTGCTGACTTGATTTTTGGCGCAGCGCACCGACCTGCGGTGAAGAGAGGAAGCCGCCCCCATGCAAATGCTCTACAACTCCGACAGTTTTACGGTCGTGCAATTTGACCTCGCCGACGCCGACGCCCCCGGCCCGGTCCGCGCCGCCGATGCCGCGGCGGCACCGCCAGCGTCGATCGGCGGCTTCGAGATCGTCGACAAATTTGCGCGCAAGGAAATCTTCATCCAGGGTGCGGTGGCCGAAGCCTTCAAGCTCGGTGTCCAGGCCTTGACCAAACAGGGCCCGGCGACAGAAGACACCATCGACGACTACATCGCCGGCTACACCACGCTGGCGCAGCAGCCGCTAGTGTTTCACTGACGGTTCTACCGGCGTCAGTTTCAGCCACGCATTTACCCACGCCACATTTACCCTCGCCACTTGCGGCCGCCGCCGCTGTGCGGCACGATGGGCCGCGTCGGGGTCTTCGCCCCGACATGGGGGTGCCATGGCCAAGGTGCAGGGCGGGCGCTGGGTGTTGTCGCCCGGCCTCGAAGACGCAGCCGTTCTCGACCGGCTGTGCACCCACTTTGTCCTCACGCTGACGCTGACTCAAGGCGGGCGCTTCAATCTGCGGCGCGACTGGAACGGGCTCATCGCGCTTACTGGCCGGCACCTGGTGTGGCCCAGCGAGGTGCTGGCCCGGGTGCGCGCATTCCTGAACCTGCGCTGCAAGGGCAATGAACATTGGCGCGGTCACGAGACGCTGGCTGACGACGCCTTTGTCGCCCGCCATGGCGGCTGGCGCGGCCCCTACGAAGAGGGCACGCTGTTTTTCTATCTCGACGAGTATGTCAAGGACAAACCCAAGGACCTGCTCGCGGTGCTCGCCGCGACACGCGACTGGCTCCAGCGGCGCTTGAAAAAAGAGCACACGCTGGTCGAGAAAAATATCGACTCCCTCGCCGGCCTCTTGCAGTTGAACCCGGCCGAGCGTGCGCTGCTGCTCTACGGCACGCTGGCGCGATACCAGCGCGACCTGCGCGGCCTGCTCGTCGAGTTCAAGGTCTCCAGCGCGCAGGAAGCCTACGCTGCGATCGCCGCGGTGGCCGGCGTCGACCCGGCGCAGGTCGCTGAAGCGCTGCGTGCCGGCTCTCGGCTCGAGCGCATCGGCATGATCGAGAACCTGATTTCCGAACACAACATCACCGACCTGGCCGACCTGATGAAGGTCAGCGAACAATTGCCGCCGGTGTTGATGCGCGAGTACCGCGGGCCCAACGACCTGATGGCGGTGTTCACGCGGCCTGCGACCAAAAGCGAGCTGAGCGCGAGCGACTTCCACTTCGTCAGCGAAGACGTGCAGGTGCTCACCGCGTTGCTGAAAAACGCCGTCGCACGGCAGGAGCTGGGCGTCAACGTCTTGCTCTACGGCCCACCGGGCACCGGCAAGACCGAACTCGCCAAGGTCTGCGCGCAGGCCGCGGGCCTGGGGCTTTATGAAGTCGAGTACGCCGACCGCGATGGCAATTCACTTTCGGGCCGCGACCGTTACCGCAGCTTGCAGATCAGCCAGGTATTCCTCAAGGGCAGCCACGATGTGGCGCTGTTGTTCGACGAGGTTGAAGATGTCTTTCCGCCGATCAGCAGCGACGCCGCGCAGATCATTGCGCGGCTGGACAGCAGCGATGCGATGCCGGGCGGCATGAACAGCAGTGTCAGCGGCAAGGCCTGGGTCAATCAGATTCTCGAAAGCAACCCGGTGCCAGTGATCTGGGTCACCAACCGCGTCGAGCAGATCGACCCGGCTTTCCGCCGCCGCTTCCAGTACCACCTGCAGCTGAAGTCACCGCCGCCCGGCGCGCGTGAGGGGCTCGTCACGCGGGCGCTGGCTGGGGTGCCGGTGAGCGAAGGTTTTGCGGCCCGCCTGGCCGAGCGACGCGGGCTGACGCCGGCGCAGATCCGCACCGCGGTGCGGTTTGCAAAGCTCGCGTCGACGGCTGGCATGGCGGGCAGCGATGGGGGCGCAGCCGCGGGTGCGGGTGCCGGTGCCGACCCGTTGGCTGCATCCAGCACGATCGAAGCGCTGATCGAACGCCAGCTCGGCAATGCTGACCGCGCACTCGGCGGCGCTGGCGCCGGGCGCGAACGTGGCGCGCGACTGGTCGTCACCGACTACGACCTGGGCCTGCTGAATGTCGAATGCCGCTTCGAGGTGCCGCGCATCGTCGAGGCGCTCAAGCGCCGCGGCCATGGCACCTTGTGTTTCCACGGCGCGCCGGGCACGGGCAAGACGGCGCTGGCCGAGCACATCGCCCGCGCGCTGGCGCGGCCGCTGATGGTGCGTCAGGCGAGCGACCTGGCGAGCAAATATGTCGGCGAGACCGAACAGAACATGCACCGCATGTTCGAAGAAGCGCAGGCCGAATCGGCGGTGCTGCTGCTCGACGAAGCCGACAGTTTTTTGCGCAGCCGGCGCCTGGCCGAACGCCACTACGAAGTCACCGAAGTCAACGAGATGCTGCAGGGCATGGAGCGTTTTGGCGGCATCTTCATTTGCACCACCAACCTCTTCGAGGACCTCGACGAAGCAGCGCTGCGGCGTTTTACTTTCAAGATCCGCTTCAGGGTGCTCGAGCCGGCGCAGCGCGAGCGCATGTTTGTCGTCGAAGCGCTGGGCGGTGATGCAACCGCGCTGACCGCGGAACACCGGCAGCGCCTGGCCGCACTCGACCAACTCGTGGCGGGCGACTTTGCGGCGGTCAAGCGCCA
>JAYUSP010000393.1:0-3964 GCA_043755615.1 Betaproteobacteria bacterium | reverse complement strand
CAAGCGCAAGTGGCAGTTCAGTTGCAAGCGCAAGCGCAAGCGCAGCGCAAGCGCTGTTCAGCAGCACGCCCTTGATGGCAGCGCTCGATCTCGACGCGGCCGAACTCGACACCCTCTTCAGCCCGGTGCGCCGGCATGCGCAGAGCGAGGGCAGCACGCTGCTGTCGTTCTTCCACGGCGAGCATGCCCATGTGGCGCTGCGCGCGAAGGAGTTGCGCGTGCAGCGCCCGCATGGCCACATTCTGCGCACCGGTCGCCATCTGGTGCCCGACGAGACCGCGCTGACCTCCACGGTCTGGATGGCCGGCGTCTTTCATTCGATGGTCACGCAGGGGCACGTCAGCATCAATCGTTTTCTGTCCACCGTGCGCGGCTGGCTCGCCCAGTTCCGCTCGGCCGGACAGCGCATCTTCGTGCACGGCGGCGACGGCTGGCAGCAGCTCGGCGTGCCCTCCGCCTTCGAAATCGAGGCCGACCGCTGCCGCTGGATCTACAAACACGCCGGCGGTCTGATCGAGGTTCGCAGTCGCAGCCACGACATGCCGCACGCGCTCAGCCTGGAGCTGCGCGTGCTGACCGGTGCGCCGCTGCGCCTGCTCGTCAGCCACCATGTCGCGCTCGGCGGTGACGATGGCAGCGCGGCGGAGCCGCCACCGGTGCACGCGGATGCCGGTGGGCTCTTTGTCGGTGTGCCGGCGGGCAGCAGCCTGGCGCAGCGCTTCGTCGGCGGCGGATTTCGCATCGAGCCCGGCGACGGCACGCACTTCGAGCAGGTCGGAGGCGATGAACTGTTGTTCGCCGACGGCCGCTCGCGCAACCAGCCCTTCGTCTGCATCACCAGCGCCCAGGTGCGGACGTTTGGCCTGCGCCTGGTCGGACGGCTTGTCGACGCGCCGGCAGCGCCGGTGGACGAGGCGCTGCTGCCGCAGTGGCTCGCACCGGCGGCCAGCCCGCTCGCGCCGGACGCGGCGCGCCTGGCGGATGTGCTGCCCTGGTATTTGCACAACGCGCTCGTGCACTACCTGTCGCCGCGCGGACTCGAGCAGTACTCCGGCGGCGGCTGGGGCACCCGCGACGTGTGCCAGGGGCCGCTGGAGCTGCTGCTCGCGCTCGATCGACCGCAGCCGGTGCGCGACCTGCTGCGGCGTGTCTTCAGCGCGCAAAACCCCGACGGAGATTGGCCGCAGTGGTTCATGTTCTTCGAGCGCGAGCGCACCAACCGCGCCGGCGATTCGCACGGCGACATCGTCTTCTGGCCCCTGCTCGGCCTGGCGCGCTACCTGCTCGCGACCGCGGACGGCGCACTGCTCGACGAGCCGTTGCCCTACTTCACGCCCGTCGATGCGCCACCCGACGCCGGCAGCGTGTGGCAACACGTCGAGCGCGCGCTGGCGGTCATCGCCGCTCGCCGCATCGAGGGCACGCAGCTCGCAGCCTATGGCCACGGCGACTGGAACGATTCGCTGCAACCGGCCGATCCGACCCTGCGCGAGCGCCTGTGCAGCGCCTGGACCGTGACCCTGCACCACCAGATGCTGGGCACACTGGCGCAGGCGCTTCGCAGCATCGGCCGCCCCGAGCTGGCCGCCCCGTTGGAGGCCGAAGCGGCGCTGGTGCAGGCCGACTTCCAGCGTTTGCTGGTGGCCGACGGCGTGGTCACCGGGTATGCGCTGTTTCCGCCCGGCGCGCCGGTGCAGATGCTGTTGCACCCAAGCGACCGGCTCACTGGCGTGCACTACAGCCTGCTGCCGATGATGCATGCGATCCTGGAAAACATGCTCAGTCCGCAGCAGGCCGAGGCCCACTTCGCTTTGATCCAGCAGCACCTCTGCGGCCCCGATGGCGCGCACCTGTTTGATCGCCCGCTGCCCTACCGCGGCGGCAGTCAGACGCTGTTCCAGCGCGCCGAGAGCAGTGCCTTCTTCGGCCGCGAAATCGGTGTCATGTACATGCACGCGCATCTGCGCTATGCCCAGATGCTGGCCCATGTGGGGCATGCCGATCGTTTTTTCGACGCTCTGTGCAAGGCCCACCCGATCGGCCTGCGCGAGCATGTGCCGTCGGCGAGCCTGCGCCAGGCGAACTGCTACTACTCGAGTTCGGATGCGGCCTTTGCCGACCGCTACCAGGCCGAGCGCGAATACGGGCGGGTGGCGCAGGGCCAGGTCGCGCTGGACGGTGGCTGGCGCATCTACTCCAGCGGCCCCGGCATCGCCATCGGCCTTGTCGTGGGCAGCTTCCTGGGCATCCGGCGTGCGGCATCGACGCTGGTCGTCGACCCGGTGATGCCGTCGGGCCTCGATGGTCTGCAGGCGCGACTGCCGGTGGCCGGACGCTGGGTTGACGTGGTCTATCGGCTCGGTGCCAAGGGCCATGGCCCGACCCGCCTGGAGCTGAATGGCGAAGTGCTGGCATTCACGCGTGGCCTCAACCCCTATCGCACCGGTGCGGCGGAGGTGGCGATGGCGGCGATTGAAGCGCTGCTGTCCAGCGGCGACAACCGGCTGGTGGTGCAGACGGGCTGAGCGGCTGACGGCAGCGATCTGTCGGCAGCCGTCAGACATCGGCAGCCGTCAGAAAGACTGTCGACAGACAGACTTGCAACAACCCTGCAAAGTGTATACACTTTGATTTACACGTCGCAGCGGCGCGGGTCCGGAGGTCGTCAGACACCAGGCCTTGAGCGCGACGCAGCAGCCTGCTCAGAGCGCCCGCGGTGGTGAGCAGGTCGGAGCTGCAGCATGGACATCTACCTGCTCGACTGGGCCAACCTGCTCTTGCGTTGGTTGCACGTCATCACCGGCATCGCCTGGGTCGGATCGAGCTTTTATTTTGTCTGGCTCGACAACCACCTGATCAAGCCGACATCGCCCGAGCTGCTTGAAAAGGGGGTCGGCGGCGCGCTTTGGGCGGTGCATGGCGGCGGCTTCTACAACCCGCAGAAATACCTGGCGGCGCCGAAGACGATCAATACCGAACTGCACTGGTTTTACTGGGAGAGTTATTCGACCTGGTTGTCGGGTTTTGCGCTGTTTACCGTGCTCTATCTGTGGAACGCCGGCAGCTTTCTCATCGACAAGAGTGTCTTTGCGTGGACGCCTGCCGCCGCGGTGGCCGCAGCGCTGGGCTTCCTGGTCGTCTTCTGGGCGCTGTACGACCTCATCTGCCGCACCCTCGGCCGTGGCGCGCGTGGCGACCTCGTCGTCGGTGTCGCGGTCGCGCTGGTGGTCGTCACCGCATCGTGGCTGGCCTGCCAGCTCTTTGCCGGGCGGGCCGCGTTTTTGCTCGTCGGCGCGATGATCGCGACGGCGATGAGCGCGAATGTCTTTTTCTGGATCATCCCCGGCCAGCGCAAGGTCATCGCGCAGATGGCCGCGGGTGTGGCCGTCGACCCGGTCCACGGCGAGCGCGCCAAGCAGCGCAGCGTGCACAACACTTACTTCACGCTGCCGGTGCTGGTGGCGATGATGACCAACCACTACGGCTGGCTCTACCAGGGCCCGAACAACTGGGTCGTGCTGGTGCTGCTGATGCTGGCCGGCGCATTGATCCGACACTTTTTTGTCGCGCGGCACAAGGCCCATGTCAACGGCGTGCAGCCGCCATGGGGCTATGCCATCGCCGGCAGCGTGCTGATCGCAGCGCTCGTGTTGTGGCTCGCGCCGCCACCGCAGCCCGCGACGCCAGCGGCCGCCGCCGCGCCGGCTGCGGTGACGATGGCGCAGATGCAGGTGCTGGTCGAGCAACGCTGCGTCGTCTGCCACAACGCGCAGGTGCAGCAGAAAAATGTCGCGCTGCACACACCGGCGTTGATCCAGCAACATGCCTTGGGGCTGTACCAGCAGGTGGTGGTGCTCAAACTGATGCCGCTCAACAACGCGACCCAGATCACCGACGCCGAACGTGCGCTGGTCAAGCGCTGGTACGAAGAGGGCAGCGGCCGGCCGTGATTGCCGAACGTGAT
>JAYUSP010000392.1:0-3965 GCA_043755615.1 Betaproteobacteria bacterium | reverse complement strand
GCCGCCAGCGGGCCGAGCGCGGTGAGCACCACTGCCGGCCGGTCGAAGTGGAGGTTGGCGCCGATCAGGCGGCGCGAATCCTCGAACAGCGGCGGCGGTGGTGATGGCTGCGGCGCGTCAATCGCCGGCGTCGCCGACAAAACGCAGCCCCCGCGCGTCGCGCACAAAACCCGCCGCCAGCGGGCTGCCGTCGTTCGGCGCCGCCATCGCCATTGCACCGTCGTCGGGCTCGCTGCCGGGGCCCTTGACGGCGGGGCCGGCGGCCGGCGCGGCGGGTGCGGCCGAAGCTGATGCGGAGTTCGATGTCGCCGCTGCCGCTGCGGTAGAACGTTGGGCTTGTGGCGCGGCCGCGGGCGCCGCGGCGCTGCCATCGGGCTTGAACTTGATGACCTGCTTCCACGAACGTGTCAGCGCATCGGCAAAAACCAGCAGCAGGTCACCAAGCTGGCCCATGCGCAGCGCCGCGTCGATGGCTGCTTGTTCGTCGGGGATGATCGTGATCGCGCTGTCGGCGACGCCTTTTTCGCGCAGCACCGCGGCGATCATCTGCGGCACCTCGTCGCTGGCGCGGCCCCGCAGGCCGTCGTCGCGGCGACAGATGTAGTGGTCGAAGCGGCCGGCCACCGCGAGCGCGATATCGCGGATGTCGGCGTCGCGGCGGTCGCCCGGCCCGGCGACGACGACGATGCGCCGGCCGCGCACGTCGAGCCGCTGCGCCAGGTCGGCCATCACGCCCACCGCATGCGCGTTGTGGGCGTAGTCGAAGATGACCTTGAAGGGGTGTTCGTCCCAGACATTCATGCGCCCCGGCGCCTGGAAGAAGGTGCTGTCAAAAGTGCGCAGGCCCTGGCGGATCGCGTCGAGTTTGATATCCAGGCTGAAAGCGCAAGCCGCCGCAAACATTGCGTTCTGCACGTTGTGCATCGCGCGGCCTTCGAGCGTGGCCGGGATCAGGTGCGTCCACATCAGCGGGATATGCCGGCCCTTGTCGTACAGCGTGATCATCTGGCCGTTGACCCCGGCCTCGAGCGCGCAGGCGCGGCCGCCGGCACGGATGTGCGCGCGCACGACCTCGTGTGTCAGGCCCGGGTGCGGGTTGACGGTGACGTAACACAGGCTCTTGGCGTCGGTGTGCGCCGACATCCTGATCACGTTGTCGTCGTCGGCGTTCAGCACCGCGCAGTCGCGCGCGACCTCGACCACGATGCGCTTGACCTCGGCGAGCTGCTCCAGCGTATCGATGCCCTTCATGCCGAGGTGGTCGCTCTTCACATTCAGCACCGCGCCGACATTCACAAACGGCACGCCCATGCCGGCGCGCAGCAGGCCGCCGCGCGCGACTTCGAGCACCGCGATATCGATCTGCGGATCAGCGAGCACCATGCGTGTCGCCACCGGGCCGGTCATGTCGCCTTCGACCGTGCGCTGGCCGTCGATATAAACCCCGTCGGTGGTCGTCAGGCCGGGCGTGAAGCCGGCCATCTTGCTGATGTGCGCAAGCATGCGCGCCGTCGTGGTCTTGCCGTTGGTGCCGGTGATGCAGGCGATCGGGATCCGGCCCTGCTCACGCGCCGCCGCACCGGGCGGGAAGAGCATGTCGATCACCGGCCCGGCGGCGTCGCGGGCGGTGCCTTCGCTGGGCGCGACATGCATCCGAAAACCCGGCGCGGCATTGATCTCGCAGATGCCGCCGCCCACCGTCTTGTAGCTCTCGGTGATATCCGGGCAGAGGAAGTCGACACCGCCGACATCGAGGCCGATCGCGGTGACGGCGCGCACCGCCATCTCGCGGTTGTCGGGGTGGATGATGTCGGTGACGTCGGTCGCGGTGCCGCCGGTGGACAGGTTGGCGGTGCTGCGCAACAGCACCTGTTGCCCGGCAGCGGGCACATCGTCGACGGTCATCGATTGCCGCGTGAGCATCATCTTGGCCTGGGCGTCGAGCTCGATGCGGGTCATCACCTTTTCGTGGCCGACACCGCGCCGCGGGTCGCGGTTGACGATCTCGACGAGCTGCTTCACCGTGTGCCGCCCGTCGCCGACCACATGCCCCGGCGTGCGCCGCGTCGCGGCAATCAGCTCGCCGTTGATCACCAGCAGCCGGTGGTCGTCGCCTTGCAGATAGGTCTCGACGATGACGCTGCTGCTGTGTTCGGCCGCCGCGGCAAAACCGGCGCGCACCTCGTCGGCGGTTTTCAGGCCGATCGAAATGCCGCGGCCATGGTTGCCGTTGTAGGGTTTGGTGACGACGGGAAAGCCCAGCCGCTCGGCGGCATGTACCGCGCGGTCGGCGCTGCGTACCAGTTCCTGCCTGGGCACCGGCAGGCCACAGTTGCCGAGGATCTTGTTCGTCTCTTCCTTGTCCTGCGCCAGCTCGACGGCGATGTAGCTGGTGCGCCCGGTCACGGTGGCCTGGATGCGCTGCTGGTACTTGCCGTGGCCGAGCTGGATCAGGCTCTGTTCGTTGAGCCGCAGCCAGGGGATCTTGCGCTCCTCGGCGGCCTTGACCAGCGCCGCCGTCGACGGCCCCAGCGCACGCCGCTGCGCATAGCGGATGTATTCGTCGCGCGCGCTTGGCCAGTCCCAGTCGGCCGGCACCACATCGGCTGGCTGCAGCGCGGGCGGCAGCAGCGAACACAGCAGGCGCAGCGCAAGCTCGCCGGCTTCGATGCCTTCGTCGCGCTGGGCGTATTCGTAGACCACGGTGTAGACACCAGGCCGGTCATCGACACTGCGGGTCTTGCCGAAGCTCACGTCTTCGCCGGCGATGTTTTGCAACTCGATCGCGACATGTTCGAAGACATGCCCGAGCCAGGTGCCTTCGTCTTCACGCATGCGCCTGACCAGGCCCCCCGCGGTGCGGTACGAGCAGCCGTGATCCTGCAGGCTGGGCAGCGCGTCGATGAGGCCGTCGACATAAGCCGCGCCCAGGCGAGCGGTCGGCCAGGCTTCGAGCGGCCCCAGGTCGAGCAGCACCTTGATGACCGGGAAGTGGGCGTACAGCGATGGGCCGACGTAGACGTTGCGTTCGAGGATCTTCATCGCGGGGCTCCCGGCTCGGCGTGGTTCGTTCAGGCGCTATCAAGCCCTGTCAGGCTCGATCAAGTTTTGGCGACGTTCAGCGTGCCGGCGTCGGCCTGCCGGCTGTGCAGGTTGAAAGTCGCACCGCGGCTCAGGATGTGCAGCTTGACACCGAGCAGGCACACGGGCTGGCCTTCGGCGACGCTGTCCATCGACGAAAAGCTCACCCCCGCGGCATCGACGACAGTGATGCCGCCCGAACCTTCGACATGCACCGTGTTGTCGGGCGCGATGAAGGCCGCGGTGTCTTCGTCCAGGCCGATGCCCACCGCAAACGGGTTGTAGGCCAGCGCGGTGAGCAGCCGCCCGAGGCGGTCGCGCTGGCGAAAATGCTGGTCGATGATGAAGCGGTTGGTCAGCCCCAGGCCCGGCGCGAGGCGCACGCTGCCGGCCACCGGCGTCGCACCTTCGTCGCCAAAAGCGATCATGTGCTCGCTGATGAAAGCCGCCCCGGCGCTGGTGCCGGCCACCGGCACACCGGCGGCGTTGAGCGCGCGCACGGCACGCGCCACGGCAGTGCCGCCGAGCAGCGTCGACAGCCGCAGCTGGTTGCCGCCGGTAAAAAAGACGCCGGTGGCACGCTGCAGGCGCTCAAGCCGGCCGGGCTCGTCGGCGTCACGGCGGGTGTCGAAATCGAGCGTCGAGACCCGCGCCGCGCCAAGCTCGGCAAAGATGCGTTCGTAGCGCGGCCCGGTGCTGCGCAACTGGCTCGCGGTGGGGATGACGACGATGTCCGCGCCGGCGGCCTGCCCGGCGCCGGCAAGCTGCACAAAGCGCTGCAGGATCGCGGGTGAGTTGTCTTTTTCTTCGGCGCCGCCGATCGGAATGATCCAACCGCGCTGCTTGCCGTCTGCCACCTTGCTGGCGCACATCCATCGGGCTCC
>JAYUSP010000391.1:0-3977 GCA_043755615.1 Betaproteobacteria bacterium | reverse complement strand
GCCATAGCTCGGGCTATGGCGAGCATTTGCAACGACGAGCGGGCGTCTTGTGGCGTGATGAGCGGGCGCGATCGAAAGACTCTCAGCCTCTCAGGCCTATGTGCTGCAACTGATGTTCGGCATCCTGCTGTTTGGCATGGCCACGGGCCTGGCGGTCGAAATCGTCGTTGGTCACCTCATCGGCGCCGGCCGCCTGCACGATGCAAACCGGCTCGTGCGCCGCGCGCTGACGCTGGGCGTGGCGGTGGCACTGCTTGTGGCTGGCGCCGCCGCGCTGGCCGGGCCGTGGCTGCTGCGCCTGTTCACGCAAGACCCGCAGATCATCGCCACCGGCGCGCTGCTGCTGTGGTGGGCGGTTCTGATCGAGCCCGGGCGGACTTTCAATCTGGTGGTCATCAACGCCTTGCGCGCCACCGGCGATGCACGTTATCCGGTGCTGGCCGGCGCGCTGTCAATGTTGATCGTGCTTGCCGGCGGCAGCTGGCTGCTCGGCAAAGTGTTCGACCTGGGCCTCGTCGGCCTGTGGATCGCCTATGCCGCCGACGAATGGCTGCGCGGCCTGCTGATGTGGCGGCGCTGGTTGCGCCGGGGCTGGGTGCCGCACGCGCGCGCCGCGCACCGGCGGCTGCGGCCGGCGCTGCAAGAACCGCGGCAATGATCGGCCGCAAAATAGTGGCCCCGCCCAACCGGCGTGGCGACCGCTGGCGGCGTCAGCCTGGGGCTGATCGGGTAGGCTTGCGGCTGCTGGAGCGACACGAATGAAGGCCTTGCTCGTCGGGTTGATGCTGGCCGGCTCTGCGGCCGCGGCGGTGGCTCAGGCCGCAGCGCCGGTTGCTCCCGCCGCATCTGCTGCGGCGGCGCCGCAGACTCACCCCAAGCCGTCCGTCGGCCAGATTCATCGCATCGAAAACTTCAATTCACGCCATGTCGCACCGCGCCACGTCGACGTCTGGCTGCCCGCGGACTACAGCGCCACCAAACGCTACGACGTGCTCTATATGCACGACGGGCAGAACCTGTTCGACGCGCGCCTGAGCTACAGCGGCAAAGCCTGGCAGGCCGATGTCGCGGTCGACCGGCTGGCACGGGCCGGGCATATCAACGAGACGATCATCGTCGGCATCTGGAACGGCGGCGCGCAGCGATATGCCGAGTACTACCCGCAAAAGGTGCTCGCGCTCGCGCCCGAGCCGGTGCGGCGTGAATATGTCGATCAGGCGAGCAACGGCAAGTCGCTGGCCGACGCCTACCTGCGCTTCATGGTCGAAGAACTCAAGCCGGCGATCGACCAGCGCTACGCAACCCGGCCCGGCGCCGACAGCACCTTTGTCGTCGGCTCGAGCATGGGCGGGCTGATCTCAATCTATGCGCTCTGCGAATACCCGCAGGTCTTTGGCGCCGCCGCCGGGCTGTCGACGCACTGGGTCGGCCGGCCCAGCGCCTGGGGCCGCGAGCGCTTGCGCAACGCTGCGCTGCCGCTGGCGGCGATGAACTACCTGAGCCTGGCGCTGCCTGCCGCCGGCCGCCACCGCATCTACACCGACCGCGGCGACGACGGGCTCGATTCGCTCTACGCGCCGGCGCATCGTTTTGCCGGCGAGCTGCTGCGCGACAAGGGCTATACCGGCGTTGACGCGATGACGACGGTCGTCGACGGCAGTGGCCACAGCGAAGCCGACTGGGCCGCGCGGCTCGAATCGGTGCTGCTGTTTCTGCTCAGGAAGCGCTGAAGCGGATCGATCAGCGCGGGCCCGAACGTGGCGACCTTGGCGAAAGTGATGGCCAGCGCGAGGCCCCTGCGGTCGCGGCGATCGCGCAATCCAGCCGGCGTTGCCGGTGGCCGCCGCACGCGGCGCGAGCGTGCCGCGCAACCCGATGACCCGCGTCGGCGGGCGCTTGGGTCAGGTGCCGGCGGCGGGGGTTGCCGGCGTGCCCGGCTGGATCTTCTCGACCTGCTCGACCTGCTCGATCTGCTCGATCGCCAACGCGGCGCCGGTCAGCGCGGCCAGCGTATCGGTGATCAACGCGGTCGGGATCGCTTCGAGATAAGCGCGGAAGCGCCCCTTGCTCTCAAAACGCTCACGGAATCGCGAGTTGAAAAAAGTCTCGCCCAGCCGCGGCACGATGCCGCCGCCGATATACACGCCACCGCGTGCGCCCAGCGTCAGCGCCACGTTGCCGGCAAAGCCACCGAGCAGCGCGCAGAAGGTTTCGATCGTCTGCTGGCACAGCACGTCGTCGGTGGCCAGGCTGCGCTCGACGATGGCCTCGGCACTCAGCTGAGCTGCGGTCTGGCCCCGCACCGCCGCCACCGCCTGGTGCAGCACCGGCAGCCCGATGCCCGACAACAGGCGCTCGGCCGAGACATGGTCGTGGGACTCGCGCACGCAATTCAGCACCGCCGCTTCGAAGTCGTCGCTTGCAGCCAGCGTGGCATGCCCGCCTTCGCCGGCCAGCGCCACCCAGCCATGCGCGGTTTGCACGACCCCGGCAACACCCAGGCCGGTGCCGGGGCCGATCACCGCCAGCGTGCCCTGGTGCAGCGGCAGCTCGCGGTGGGCCCGAAGCTGGGCTGCGCCCAGGCGCGGCAAGGACAGCGCCAGGGCTTCAAAATCGTTGAGCACCAGCAACGCTTCGAGTGCCAGTTCAGCGCGCAGGTCGTGGCGCGAAAAACTCCAGTGGCTGTTCGTCATCGAGACCCGGTCGCCGGCGACCGCCGTCGCCACCGCGATCGCGGCGCGGCGCGGGGTCGCCCGCGAGCCGCCGAGCAGCGGCTGCAAGCCATCGAGATAGGCCGCGACCGCAGCCGCCGGGCCGGCGTACTGCGCGACCGGCAATTTGCGCACGTGGCAGACACCCGCGCTCAGGCTGGGCACCCAGCCGAAGCGGGCATTCGTGCCACCGACATCGGCCACCAGCCAGGGCAGGCCCAACGCGGGGGCGTCCAGGGGCGTGGCCGGCAGGCCGTGGGCAGGATCGTTCATCAGTGGCAACGGCGGGGCGGTGGATGCACAAGCACAATGGCATGCTGCCGGGTAGCGCTTCGAGACTGCTTGGAGCGCACCGAAAGGTAGCAAAACTACAGCTTACCAGCAAGGGCGCGGTTCCTGAATCAGGGCGTGCTCCTAGCAATGCGGGAAGCACCACTGGTGGAGTTCTGTAGTCAAGCTACGATCCTGGCGAAGCCTATTTGTCGCATGAACACTTTTGACAGCCCGCGTCTGCTTGCCGATATCGGCGGCACCTACGCCCGTTTTGCGATCGAGGTGGCACCCGGCCGCTTCACGCACGCGGCGTCGCTGCGCTGCGCCGACCACGCCGACTTTCATGCCGCGGTGACGGCTTTTCTGGCGACCCTGCCGCCAGGCCATTTGCAGCACGCAGCGATCGCGATCGCGAACCCGGTCGAAGGTGACCAGGTGCGCATGACCAACTACCACTGGCAGTTTTCGATCGAGCAGATGCGCCAGCGGCTGCACCTCGAAACCCTGGTCGTGGTCAACGATTTCACCGCGCTGGCGATGGCCCTGCCGCGCCTCGGACCAACGCAGCGGCGCCAGGTCGGCGGCGGCGCGGCGCGCGAGCACAGCGTTGTCGGCCTGCTCGGCGCCGGCAGCGGCCTCGGGGTGTCGGGCCTGATCCCGGCCGGCGACGGCCACATCGCGCTGGGCACCGAAGGCGGGCACACCAGTTTTGCGCCGCGCGACGAGCGCGAGTTGGCGATCCTGAAGTTCGCGCAAGCCGAGTTTTCGCATGTCTCCTTCGAGCGCCTGCTGTCGGGGCCGGGTATCGAGCTGATCCATCGCGCACTGCTCGCGCATGCCGGCCGGCCGCCGTTGGCCATGAGCGCGCCGACGATCACCGCGCATGCACTGGGCCACAGCGACGCCGTTTGTGCCGAGACGCTGGAAGCCTTCTGCGCGATCCTGGGCACCGCGGCGGCAAATCTGGCAGTCACGCTGGGCGCAATGGGCGGC
>JAYUSP010000390.1:0-3977 GCA_043755615.1 Betaproteobacteria bacterium | reverse complement strand
CGTCGGCGTGCAACTGTCGCCGGCCGGTTTGCAGCTAGTCAACGCGGCGACCCTGGTCATCACGCCGGCCGCCGCGGCTGCGGTGCCGATCGAGCGCCAGCTCTTCATCCAATGGGGCAGCGGCGGCAACGATGTCGCATACATCGCGCCCGACCCGGCTGCCGCCACGGTGCGCTTGTCGGTGGCGCAGTTCAGCGGCGTCGGCATGCTGCGCAGCGCCGGCTTCGACGTCGATACCGCAGCGCTGCGCACGCGCATCGGCGGCGATGCCGCGGCGCGCCTGGCCAGTGCCGTCGCCGAGCTGCTGATGCGCGACCGGGCGCGCCGCCACGCCGGCATCACCGACACCCAGGGCGCGTTGATCGCAGCCGCGCTGACCGGCAGCCTGATCGACCAGTTCCGGCGCGATGTCTTGACGCCGCGCACCGCGGCGGCAGCGAGCGGCTGCGCTGCGGCCACGCTGGCCGCCGATACGCTGACTCAACTGCACCAGCAGCGGCGCTTGCTCGGCGTGGCCAACGCCGCCGCCGAGCTGGCCACCGAAGCCACGGCCCTGATGCCCGTCGTCGCCGAAGCCTGCATGGCCGCTGCCTACGCACAATGCCGCGACGCCCATGTGGTGACACGCGTGATCCCGGCGCAGACAGCCATCGCCCGACGTGCCGCACTACTCGGCTCCGATGTGACCTCGTTTCCCGACACCGACCGTTTTGTGCGCGGCTGCCTGCGCTTCGAGCTGGAGTTTGTGTCCAGCGCCGGGGCCCGCGTGACGGCTGGCGATGCGCCCTACGACTTCGACGAAGCGGTGGCCGCAACGGTGCCGATCGACCTTGGGCCCGGCCAGCTCGGCGGCACCGCCACGCTGGCTTCGACGCGCTATGACGTGGTGCAGAAAAACGCCTGCCTGCGCAGCGAAGGGCTGGTGCGCGTGGGCAGCCAGTTGACGGTGGCCGGCATCAGTTTTGTCACCGCCGTCGACCCGGTCACGGCCGCTGCCACGGGGACCGTCACCGACCTCACGCTGAACTTCAGCGCCGAGCCGACGGCGTCGACCTACACGCTCGTCGACACCTGTTTGGCGACACGCGAAAACGTCGACGGCGCGACCTGGAGCACGGTGCATGCGCAGACCATGGACCTGGTCTTGCCACCCGCCGGCAACGGTTATGCCGTCAGCGGCTGGCAGATGCTCGGCGGCGCGGTGTTTGCGCGCAAGACCATCACCGTCAATTCGCCGCAGGACGGCTTTTCGCTGCTCACCGAGAGCCGCCTTGAGCTGCGCCACACGCCGGGGCTGTAGGCGCACTGCCGGCGCACTGTAGGCGTACGGTAGACGCCCGGTAGGCGCACTTCTGAGGCCCGGCGGCGGCTTCAGGGAATGCCCTCAGGCTGGCAGCGCGCCGGGTCTGCGGGCGTAAGATGATCTGCTGATTCCCCCCGCAGGAGAGCCCGAATGCAGTTGATCGAATCGATCCTTGCCGACGCCGCCGCGATCACCACGATCCGCCGCGACATCCACGCCCACCCCGAGCTGTGTTTCGAGGAAGTGCGCACCGCCGACGTCATCGCCAAGGCGCTCACCGACTGGGGCATCCCGGTGCACCGCGGCCTGGGCAAAACCGGCGTCGTGGGCATCGTCAAGAACGGCACGTCGAGCCGTGCCGTCGGCCTGCGCGCCGATATCGACGCGCTGCCGATGACCGAGCACAACCAGTTTGCACATGCCAGCCAGCACCCCGGCAAGATGCACGCCTGCGGCCATGACGGCCACACCGCGATGCTGCTCGCTGCGGCGCGGCACCTGAGCCGGCACCGCAATTTCGACGGCACCGTCTACCTCGTCTTCCAGCCCGCCGAAGAAGGCGGCGGCGGCGCGCGCGAGATGATCAAGGACGGCATCTTCGAGCGCTTCCCGATGGAGGCGATCTTCGGCGCCCACAACTGGCCGGGCATGAAGGTCGGCACGATCGGCGTCAACCCCGGCGCGATGCTCGCGTCGAGCAATGAATTCACGATCACGATCCGCGGCAAGGGCTCGCATGCCGCGCTGCCGCACCTGGGCATCGACCCGGTGCCGGTGGCCTGCCAGATGGTGCAGGGCTTCCAGACCATCATCACCCGCAACCGCCGCCCGATCGACCCCGGCGTGATCTCGGTGACGATGATCCACGCCGGCGAAGCGACCAACGTGGTGCCCGATTCGGCGCAGATCCGCGGCACCGTGCGCACCTTCTCGGTCGAGGTGCTGGACATGATCGAAGCGCGCATGAGCGTAGTCGCCGAGCACATCTGCGCGGCCTTCGGTGCGACTTGCGAGTTCGAGTTCACGCGCAACTACCCGCCCACCGTCAACCACGCCGCCGAGACAGAATTTGTCAAACGCACGCTGGCCAGCGTGGTCGGCACTGAGAACGTGGTGCCCTTCGAGCCGACGATGGGCGCCGAGGATTTCAGCTTCTTCCTGCAGGCCAAGCCGGGTTGTTATTTCATGATCGGCAACGGCGAAGGCGAACACCGCGATGGCGGTCATGGCATCGGCCCCTGCATGTTGCACAACCCGAGTTACGACTTCAACGACGATTTGATCCCGCTCGGCGCGACGGCCTGGGTGCGCATCGCCGAAGAGTGGCTGAAAGCGCCACAAGCATGAGTGCCAACGCGGTATCCGCATCGTTCTCGCAGAGTTACGCCGAAGCCCGCACCAAGTTTCTCGGCGCGGCCGCCGACGCCGGCTTGACGGTGCAGTCGCACCCACACCCCCTGCCCGGCCGCGACGGCGAAGCGCTGGCGATGGACGTCGTGCGCCAGGGCCCGGCTGACGCCAGCGCGCTGCTCATGATCTCCAGTGCCTGCCATGGCGTTGAAGGATTTTGTGGCTCGGGCGTGCAGGTCGCTTTGTTGCGCGATCCGACGTGGCACGCCGCCGTCCAGGCCAGCGGCGTGAGCATTCTCTACATCCACGCGCTCAACCCGCACGGCTTCAGTTGGTGGCGGCGGGTGACGCAAGAGAACGTCGACCTGAACCGCAATTTCCAGGGCTTTGCCGGCGCGCCGCCGCAGCGCAATGCGGCTTACGACCAGATCGCCGCGGCACTCGTCCCCGAGACCTGGCCGCCTGGTGCCGACAACGAAGCCGTGCTCGCGGCCTATGCCGCGCAGCATGGCGCGCGCGGTTTCCAGGCCGCGGTGACGGGCGGCCAGTACGACCACCCGGGCGGCCTGTTTTACGGTGGCCGCGCGGCCACCTGGAGCAACCTCACATTGCGCCAGGTGCTGCGCGAGCACGCCGCCGGCGCAGCCCGCCTGGCCTGGATCGACGTGCACACCGGCCTTGGCCCCAATGGGCACGGCGAGCGCATCTTTGCCGGTGCCGACGACGCTGCGGCGATCGAGCGCGCGCGCCGCTGGTGGGGGCAGGAAGTGACATCGACCTATGACGGCTCATCGACATCGGCGCCGCTCACCGGGCTGATGTGGATGGCCACTGCGGTCGAATGCCCGCGTTCCGAGTACACCGGCATCGCGCTCGAATATGGCACCCAGCCGCAGGCCGAAGTCATCAACGCGCTGCGTGCCGACCAATGGCTGCAGAACCACCCCGACACACCTGCGGCGCAGCGCGCGGAGCTCAAGCGCCAGATTCGCGACGCGTTTTATACCGACACCGACGAATGGAAAGCGCAGATCGTCGAGCAGGCCGATCAAGCGGCGCAGCAGGCGCTTGCGGGATTGATGGCCTGAGGCTCTGACGCAGCGGGTCGCGGGAAGTCAGGCACAGCCTTCGGGTGGCGGGCTGGTGCCCGCGCGGTGCAACAAAGCGCGGATCAGTTGCAAGGCGCAGTCCGTCCCGGTCGTGGTACTCACGGGAGCGCAACGCCGTCAGGCCGCTGGCGTGCGCCGACGTCATGCAGGAAGGTGATGGTGACCTGCTGGCCATCGTACGCCGTGGAGATGCTCTGGGCCTCCACATCCACCGG
>JAYUSP010000389.1:0-3983 GCA_043755615.1 Betaproteobacteria bacterium | reverse complement strand
GCGACGCGGCCAGTGCACGCTGGCGCGCGGCGAGTGTGAGCAACGAGCCAGCGAGCAGTGCCAGCAGTGGCAGGCTGACGTCCAGCGCCAGGCCGGTGCCGGCCTGCAGGATGCAGGCGCTGGCGAGCATCGTCAGTGCCGCGGCCAGGGTGACGAAAAAGGCAAGTTGTCCGCCGCGGCGACCTGGCTGCCACGCCCACGCAGCCACCAGCAGCGCAAGCAGCCAAAACGGCAGTTGCATCCAGCTTGGCGCCGGCGTCAGCACATCACCGGCAAGCAGCGCGCCGGTGGCGCCGGCCAGCCAGGACAGGCCGGTGACCTGACCGGCGTTGGTCATCACATGTTCACCGGGGAAGCTGCTGCTGCCGACGATCACGGCCCGCCGGTGCAGCAGCAGCTTCAGGTCGGTGTCGGCCTCGGGCCCGACGGCAGCGCGCACGACCCGCGCAAAAGGAATCGTCAGCACGGTGTCGGTATTGCGCGGCAGCAGTGTCGCCAGCCGGCCCTGGCCGTCGACCGCCCAGCGCAGGCTGCCGGCGACGAAGGCCGGCCCGTTGGGGTCAAACGCCAGCGTCGGCGCCGACTGGGCCGCCTGCGCCAGCGCGACCGGCAACGCGGGCAGGGGCTGGCCACGCGATCGGTGCAGCACCGGCAACTGGCGCAAGCGGCCGTCGCTGTCGAGCGGCGTCGAGACGACCGCGGCAAGCACCGACGCCGGATCGCTGGCGAGCAAGATGGCGTCGGGCATCACTACCGACGGCCAATCGAATCCGGGAGCGGATTTCAGCGCGGCAAGGTTGTTGGTGGCCACCGTCGGCCCGCCGCCGGCACCGTCGCGCCGCAACCCCGCGGCGGCCAGCACGACCGGCGCCTCGCCGCGCAGCGCGGCGGCGAATTGTTCATCGCCCGGGCGCGGATCGGCAAAGACGATGCTGTAGCCGACCGCACTGACACCGGCGCTGCGCAGGTAGGTCAAGACGCGGGCGTGCAGCGAGCGCTCGATCGGCCAGCCGCCGGCCAGCGCGCGAATCTGCTCGATCGATGCTTCGTCGATGTCGATCGCGACGACGCTGTCGTAGTGGCGTTCGGTGGCGGTCAGGCGCCAGACGAGGTCGGCCCAGGCGTTTGACAACGAAGCCTGCAGTGGGCTCACGCCCACCGCCACGGCCACCAGCAGCGCCGCGGCCGGGCGGGTTGCGCGGTGCCTCTCCAACTGCGGCAACACGCGCCTGAACCAGGCGCCGGTGCGGGCGAGCTGCTGCTTCATGCTATCGGGCTCGTGGCCTGGAACGCACGCCCCGCGATCACCGCGCCGCGCGAAGCAAAGTGAAGGCCCGGCCCGGGCTGAAGGCGCCGAAGGTGCCGTCGGCGGCGACCCCGGCGACACGCCAGTACCAGGCGCCCGGCGGCAGTTCGACCCGCGCTTGCACGAGGTTGAAACCGGCGCTGTCGTTGACCATCTGGTCGACCGCCGGCAGCAGAAAATCGGCGCTTGCGGCGATCTGCAAACGGTAGCCCCGCGTCGGGCCGGTTGCAGTCCAGGCGAAGACCACAGCGTCGCCCGAGACGGTATCGTCCTCGGCGGGGGACCCCCCCGCTGGCAGCGGCGCGGGCAGGCTCGGCGCGGGCAGCGGTTGCGGCAGCTCCACGATGCGTTGCATCTCCAGCGGCACCAGCGCATCGAAACCCTCCAGGCCATCGGCAGCAATGCCGCGCACACGCAGCCAGTAGCGGCCGTCGGCCAGCGTGTCGTATTGCGCTTGTGGCGTGGCGACCCGCTGGTCTTGCAGGAGCTGGGTCGCCTGCGCGTCGGCGAACAACTGCGCACGGTAGGCCGCAGCGCCGGCCAGCGCCGGCCACAGCGCTTGCACGGGCCAGCCGCTGTAGCGCCCCGATGCGGATGCGAGCGCGGGTGCCGCGAGCAGCGCCCGCGCTGCGGCGACGCGTCCGTCGGCGGCCGCGGTGGTGCCAAAACCGGCGTTGACGGTGACTTCGGCGGCGGCGCCCACCACCCCACCTGCGCCCGCGGCCGCCCCGACAGCGCCGACGATGCCGCTCAAGACTTCGACCCGGCTGCCGCGGCTTGCGGCGTCGGCGCCGGCGCGCAGACTGGTGCCACGAACGCCGAGCGATGCGGTGGGTGTCCTGATCTCCAGCGGCAGCACCGCCGGCGCGGCGCGTGCCGGCACGTCGGCATCGATCGCACCGTCGAACAAGGTCACGTTGGCCTGCGTGAAACCGCTGCGGCCGAAGCTCAGCAGTTGATCGAGCAACACGCGCGTTTGCTGGTTCAGCAGCAGCCGGGTGCCGTCGAGCAGGCGCAGGGCCAGCGCCGACTGCACGCCGGTGGCCAGCAGGGCGCCGGGGCTGAGGCGGTCGCCGACGTTGGCCGGATTGCGCGGCGCCGCAATGCCGGCCTGCACGCTGGCGTCGCCGCGGACATAAACCACTTCGGCCAGGCTCAGCTCGCGGCGCAGCCAGGCTACCGGGATCGCCACGTTCGCGCCCGGCAGCACGAGGTCGGCGTTGCGCAGGCGGTTGTGTCGTTGCAGGCCCTGCCAACCATGTTCGGGCTGCAGAAAGTTGCGCGCGATCGCGGTCAGCGTATCGCCGCTGACGACGCGGTAGATCCAGTCGGCACCGGGGGCCGGCGCGGCGGCCGCGGTGGCCGCGGTTACGGATGTGCGGGTGGCCACCTGGGCCGTTGCCGGCCCATGGCCAAGCGCCCCGACCGTGGCCACGAGCATCAGGCGTCGACAGAGGGGGGTCACGGCAGGAGCCTTGGCTGAATTGGGTGGCGCGCTGCGATACAAGCCGGCGCGGCTTCTTTCAAAATCAGTCTAGCAGCGCTCTTGAGCCGCGGACCCTGGCCGCAAGTCTGGGTTTGCAGCCGGTAGCGCCAATGTGATCGCGAGAATCTGCGCCGCGGCCTCGGCCATCGATGCCACCGAACCGTCGGCCAGGCCCACCACCGGCATCTGAGCAAACCGCAAAAAATTGCGCTCCATCGAGCGCAGGTAGATCGGGTCGTAGTGGTCGGCCAGCAGCTCGGCAACCACGGTGGCCATCTCGGCGCGGCGGCAGAGCGCCTGCCAACGTTCGACCACCGCCGCGCCGCGCGCTTCACGCAGGCCTTGCAGGCGCTCACAGAGCAGCTCGGCGTCTTGCACGAGATGGCTGTAGTCCTGCATCAGCAGCTCGATCCGGCCGGGCGTCGCCATTTCGATCTGCACCCCCGGCGCTGCGCGCATGTGCTTGAGCAGCGCCTCGGGCACCCGCAGCCGGCCGACGGTACGGCTTTCGCTTTCGACAAATACCGGCCGCGCGCGGTCGAACCCGCGAAGCGCCTGCCAGAGCAGCATCTCGAAACGTTTTTGCCCCGGCTGCGCTTGCTCGGGCAGGCCGCCGAGCACCGAGCCACGATGGCAGGCCAGGGCCTCAAGGTCGAGCACCTGCGCGCCTGCGCCGTGCAGCGCTTGCAGCAGCCGCGTCTTGCCCGAGCCGGTCTTGCCGCAGACGATGTGCAGACTCAGGTCGAGCGGTAGCGGTTCCAGATCGGCGAGCACAAAGCGGCGAAACGCCTGGTAGCCGCCGTCGAGCACGCTGACATCAAAACCGATCTGGCCAAGCACCAGCGCCAGTGAACCCGAACGCTGGCCGCCGCGCCAGCAATAAACCAGCGGGCGCCACGATTTGGGCAGCGCCGCTGCTTCGCGCTCAAGATGGTCGGCGATATTGCGCGCCGCCATCACCGCACCGCGCTTGCGCGCATCGAAGGGCGAGGCCTGCGCGTAGTCGCTGCCCACGAGGTGGCGCTGCGAATCGGTCAGCGTCGGCCAGTTCTGCGCGCGCGGCAGGTGGTCGAGTGCAAATTCACTTTCGCTGCGCGCGTCGATGACGGCGCTGAACTCGTTGATGGCGGCGGCCGCTTGCGTGGCGTCGATGCGCTGTAGTCCCATGGTCAACGCATGAATCGCTCAGGC
>JAYUSP010000388.1:0-12709 GCA_043755615.1 Betaproteobacteria bacterium | reverse complement strand
CCGGGTTGAGATTGATGCCGTCAAGCTCGGCCCTGGTCGGCCGGCGGGCGTCGATTTCGCCACCGCCGTCGACCAACACCGCGTTGTTGACGCTGCCGGCGGCAGCCGCCGCGGCGGCCACCGACACCACCACCGAGATCGGGCTGGCGCCGGCAGCGCCGGCAACGATCACGTCCGACGAGGTGCAGCCAAATGCCGATGCACCCGCCACCCCGGAGCACACCCAGCCGGTGCCGACCGGGGTGTTGGCCAGCGTCAGGCCCGCGGGCAGCCGGTCGCCGACGGTATACGTGCCGGCGGTCGCGATCTCGCCGACATTGCGCACGGTGATGCGGTAGTTGCCGGTTTTGCCGACCGTGAAGCGGTCTTCGAGGTGGCGCTTGCTGACCCGCAGATCAGCTGAGTTACCAAGCTCGCCAAAATTGTTGTTCAGCGCGCGCCCGCCCGGTGGCAGCACGATCACGGCGATCGCCGACGGCGCGGTGCCCGGGCCGGTGGCCGTGCCGCCCAGCGTGCCCGGCGACGTGATGCCGCCCAGCGTGCCGGCCGGCTGCGTTGGCTCGGTCAGCGTGTAACTTCCCGGGCGCAGGTTGGCAAAACTGTAGCTGCCGTCAGCGCCGGTGGTCGTGCTCAAAGCGACCGGGTTGCCAAGATCGTCGGTGCCGGTCAACTGGATCGATATGCCTGCGAGGCCGGCTTCGGTGCCGTCGATGGTGCCGTTGTTGTTGTTGTCGGCGTACACGCGGCCAGCGATCTCAGCCGCCGGGATCTCGGCAAAATTGTTCGCCGCGGCGACCTGGCCGACACCAAGCGTGATGGCGCTGATCACGCTCGGCGCAGTCGCCGCTGCGCTCGCGTTGCCGCCCGCGCTGCCAGGCAGGGTCACGCCATTGACGGTACCCGCAGGCTGGCTCGGCTCGCGCACGCTGTAGGTACCCGGCGTCAGGTTCGCAAAGCTGTAGCTGCCGTCGGCGCCGGTGACCACCGTGCGCGTGACCGCCGCGCCGCCAAGATCGGTGCCGGTAAGCTCGATCGTGACCCCGGCGATGCCGGCCTCGGCGCCATCGACGACGCCGTTGTTGTTGCCGTCGAGCCAGACCCGGCCGCTGATCGCGCTGGTATTCGGGACTTCGGCAAAGTTGTTGGCCGTGGAAGTGACGCCCGGCGTGGTGAGCACCACATTGCTGATCGCACTCGGCAGCGTGGGTACCGTGCTTGGCGTGCCGCCAGCGCTGCCGGCGATGGTCTGGCCGTTGGTCGTGCCAGCCGGCTGGTTGGTCTCGCTGATGGTGTAGGTGCCAGGGCGCAGATCGGCAACGCTGTAGCTGCCGTCGGCGGCAGTGGTGACACTGCGGCTCACCGGCGCGCCGGTATCGTCGGTACCGGTGATGACGATGGTCACGCCGGCCAGGCCGGTATCGACCGGGGCGTTCTGTACGCCGCTGTTGTCGAGGTCGATGAAGACCACGCCGCTGATGCCGACGGCGGCGATCTCGGCGAAGTTGTAGGCGCTGGCGTCGGTGCCTGCGGCGAGCGCGATCGTGCTGATCGCACTCGGCGTGCTGGTCACCGCGGTCGCGCTGCCACCAGCGCTGCCGGCCACAGTACGGCCGTTGAGCGTATTCAGCGCGCCGACCACCGGCTGTGCCGCCTGCTCGGTAAGCGTATAGCCACCCGGCCCGGCAGCTAACAGGTCATCGAAGCGGTAGTTGCCCGCCGCGTCGGTGGTCATGCTGCGGTTGACCGGTGTGCCGTTGCTGTCGCTGCCGGTGAGCGCGATCGTCACCCCCGCGATGCCGGCCTCGCCCGTCTGGCGGGTGCCGTCGTTGTTGGCATCGAGCCAGACCAGGCCGGCGATCGACGCCACACGTTCTGCGAAGTGGTTGCCCGCCGAGCCAGCCGCCGGCAGGTTGCTGATCGTGATCGCATTCGGTGTGCTGCTGCTGCCGTTGGCGCCGGGGTTGACACCACCATCGGCATAACCGCCGGGCGGGGTCTGGCAGACGGTGTAGGTCAGGCCGGCCGACGCGCCGCTGAAGGTGTAGTTGCCGCTGGCATCGGTGGCCGTCGTGGCCAGTGGGGTGCCGGTGCAACTGTTGCCCAAATACAGCGTGAGCGTGACACCGCCGATGCGGCCATCGGTCGGCGTTGCGTCGAGCGTGTTGTCACGGTCGCGGTCGATGTAGACCGTGCCGGTCATCGGCGCGATCGGCAGCTCGCCAAAATTGTTGGCGGTGGATTGCACGCCGACGCCGAGCACGATCGCCGCAACGGTGTCGTTGACCGCGACATTGCCGCCAGCACTGCCGACGCTATCGCGACCGTCGTTGAAGCTGCCGGCGGCTGGCGGCAACGCGCCTTCGCTGACGGCATAACCCGCGGCATCACTGGGCAGCAGGTCGTCGAAGCGGTAGTTGCCGCTGGCATCGGTGAGCGTGCTGCGGCTGACCACATTGCCGTTGAAATCACGACCACTGAGCGTGATGGTCACGCCGGCGATGCCGGTCTCGCCGGCATCACGCACGCCGTTGTTGCTGTTCGCCGGCGCGGCGGCCGAGAAGTCGACATACACCGCGCCGGCAATCGCGCCAGCGCGCTCGCCGAAGTGGTTGCCGGCCGATCCGGTGGCGGGCAGGTTGCTGATCACGATCGCATTGCTGCCGCCGGTGCTGCCGTTGAGACCCGGGTTTTCCGCGCCGCTGGCATAACCCGCCGGCTGGGTCTGGCAGACGAGGTAGCTGCCGCCCGCAGCGACGGCGCTGAAGCTGTAGTTGCCGCTGGCATCGGTGGTCGTCGTTTGCAGCGTGGTGCCAGTCGCGCAGTCGGCACCTTGTACAAGGCGCATCGTGACGCCGGCCAGGCGGCCGTCGGTGGGCACGGCGTCGATCGTATTGCTGGCGTTACGGTCGATGTAGACCGTGCCGCTGATCGTGGCGTTGGGCAGCTCGCCAAAAACATAAGCCGTGGCCTGCGTGCCGGCCGTCAACACAATCGTGCTGATGCTGTCGTTGACTGCCGCGCTGCCGCCTGCCGAGCCAGCGCTGTCGCGGCCATCGATGTAGCTGCCGGCGGCCGGCGGCACCGCGCCTTCGGTGACGGTGTAGCCGGCGGCGTTGGGTGGCAGCAGGCCGTCGAAGACGTAGTTGCCGCTGGCGTCGGTATTGACGGTGACGTTGACCGGCGTGCCGTTGAGGTCGGTGCCGGTGAGCGTGACCGGCACGCCAGCGATGCCAGCCTCGCCGGCGTCACGCACGCCGTTGTTGAAGTTCGCTGGTGTGCCGGCACCGGTATCTTGGTAAACCGAGCCGGCCAGCGAGGCCAGCGTCTCGCCGAAGTTGTTGTTCGCCGAACCCGCCGCGCCGAGGTTGTTGATCGTGATCTGGTTGCTGCCCGCCGCCCCGTTGGCACTGCCGATGCCATAGCCCGCCGGCTGGGTCTCGCAGAGGAGATAGTTCTGGAACGCGACGACGTTGTCGAAGCGGTAGCTGCCATCAGCCGCGGTGGTCGTCGTCTGCACGGTGGTGCCGCTCGCGCAATCGACGCCCTGCACGAGGCGGATCGTGACGCCGCCGAGCCGGCCGCTGTCGCCAGCGCCGAGGGCGTTGTCGCGATTTGCATCGACAAAGACCAGGCCGCTGATGCTCGCCAACTGGCGCTCGCCAAAATTGAACAGCGTGCCGTCGGCGCCCGACGACAGGTCGATTGCGGCGATGCGGTCGGTGCCGGCGGCCGGCACATTGGCCTGCGCGGTGCAGCCGGCAACGCAAGGCAGGCCACCGACCAGGCCCGGGTTGGCGGCGCCATTGCCCAGGTTGGCCGGTGCTGCTGGCAGCGGCTCTTCGACGATGTAAGGCGTCAGCGGGTCGAGATTGGCGAAGCTGTAGGCGCCGCTGCCGTCGGTGATGGCGGTCGCGATCACGGCCTGCGTATTGGCATCGAGCAGGCGCACCGTGGTGCCAGCGATGGCGGCATCGGTGCCGGCATCTCGGCTGCCGTTGAGGTTGTTGTCAAGGTAGACAAAACCGCTGAGCGAAGGCCGCCGGACTTCGGGGAAGTTGTAGTTTGTCGCCGCGGTGTTGGCACCAAGCACGACGCCGGCAAAGCTGGAATTGCCGGCCACGCCGCCGCTGGCGTAGGTGCCACCTGCCGTCGGCGAGGCCGCGCCGGCGGCCGGCGGCGCGGCGGGGGAGTTGATCAGCCCGGCCGGCTGCGTCTGCGTGACGGTGTAGCCGCTGACGCCTGACGGCGCGAGGTCGCCAAAACTGTAGTTGCCGCTGGCATCGGTGGTGGTGGTGAGGCTTGCCACGTTGCCGTAGGCGTCGGTGCCGCTGAGCTGCAAGCTAACGCCTGAAATCCGCGGCTCGCTGCCGGCTGCCTGCGGCACACCGCCGTTGGCGCCAGCGCGGTCACGGTCTTCGAACACCGTGCCGGCGATCGACGAACGCGTGACCGTGACGACACTGGTGCCGGTGTTGTTGCCGCCTGGAGAATCAATGCCGCCGGTTTTGGCCGGGTCGGTGTCGACGGTGGCGCTGTTGCTCAGCGAGCCGCCGGCTGGAAAGGTCACGATGCGCACCGGCACGGTGATCGTCGCCGAGCCGCCGGCGTCGAGCTGGCCGAGCGCGCAACTGACCACCTGGCCGGTGGGTGTGCAGGCGCCGCTGCCGGCTTGCAGCGTGCGGGTCCAGTTGATCGCGTTGAGGACTTCGACGCCGGCAGGCAAGGTGTCGGTGAGATCGGTCTGGATGGAATTGCCAGGCCCGTTGTTGAGCACCGTGATGACCCAGTTGAAGGGCTGCATCAGGGTCGGCGACAACACGCTGGCGACCTTGCTGGTGCGCAGGTCGACGCGCTGGCGCGTGGTGGTCTGCTCGGACTCGCTGTTGTTGACGCCGAAGGTGTCGGGCTCGTTGGCCGAGACGGTGGCGGCATTGTTGAAGATGTCGCCGGTGGGCGCCGGCTGGTTGAGGACCTCGAAGCGCAGGAAGATGTCCTTGCTCTGCCCGGTGGCAAGCTCGCCGATGCTTGGGCCCGTGGTCGCGGTGCCGGCGGGCACCGAGCAGGTGAAGGTCGGTATCGCCACACCCGCGGCCGACGTGACGTTGCTCACCGAACACAACGGCGCCGGGTTGCACACGCTGCCGCCAGCGGTGGTGGTGTCGCACACAAAACGCACCTGGCGCCCGGCCGGCGGGGTCATGACTTCGCTGGCGCGCACATTGGTCGCAAACGACGGCCCGTTGCTCGTCACCCGCACTCGGTAATGGATGAAGGTGGCGCCGGCGGTGAAGGCCACCGGGTCGACGATGTCGGTCTTGTTGACGAGCAGGTCGACCGCCGCCGGGCTGACGTTGAGCGTGGCGCTGCGGGTGTTGTTGCCGTTGTCACCGCCGGCCGGGTTTTCGACGCTGGTGGTGGCCACCGTGGCGTCGTTGCCAAAGACCCGCGCCGCGTTGCCGGCCTGGAAGTTGGGCCGCACGCTGATCGTGATGGTCTGGGTTTCGCCGTTGGCCAGTGTGCCGATGGTGCAGTTGAAGCCGGGCGTGGCGGGAGTCAACACGGCGCCGGCAGCGATTGAACAAGTCGAGCCGGCCTTCGTCGAGGCGAGCGACATCACCGTCAGCCCGGCATCGCCGACCGGAAAAGTGAAGGTGTCGCCGACGCTGACGTTCAGCGCCGGCGACGGGCCGTTGTTGCGGTACGAAAGCACGTAGGTCGCACTCTCACCGGCGCGCACGGTGCCGGGATTGACCGTCTTGCCGGTCATCTCGACATCGGCGATCGGCTCGATGGTGACCGTGTCGGTGGCCGAGTTGTTGTTCGCGTTCGGGTCGCCTTCATTGGTGTTGGACACCGTCGCGGTGTTTGGGAAAGTACCGCTCAACATCGCCCGGTTGACGGTGATCGGCACCGTCACCGTCTGGCCGCTGGCGAGCACACCGCCGGACTGGGTGCAGGTGATCGTGGCATCGGTGACGACACAATTGAAAGTCGCGGTGCTGCCGCCCGACACGGTGGCCACGACCGGCGCGCTGACCGACGAGCGCCCGGTGACAAACGCCGGCACGGTGTCCCTGATGCGCACGCCGGTGGCGTCTTGCGGCGACAGCGACACGTTGCTGACGACCAGCGTGTAGGTCACCGACGATTCGCTGGTGGACACGATCTTGTCGCCGCCGGTGGGGGTGCTCGCGGTCTTGGTGATGGCCAGGTCGGGCTGCACCGTGGTCGATAGGCTGCTGCTGGTGGCGCAGTCGTTGGTGCCGTTGGGGTCGCCTTCGACCGGCGGCCGCGCTGTCGCGCCGCCCGCACCACCGGGCA
This sequence comes from Betaproteobacteria bacterium, assembly GCA_043755615.1. GTDB lineage: Bacteria > Pseudomonadota > Gammaproteobacteria > Burkholderiales > Burkholderiaceae_C > Rubrivivax. The sequence goes on along the minus strand of JAYUSP010000388.1, from coordinate 6,388 downwards.
CCGACGATCCGGTGCAGGCGGTGTTGGCCACTGCGCCGCTGACGGTGGCGGTGCTGATGAGGGTCAGGGTCGGCAAGCTCGCGCCGACGGCCAGGTTGGCGGCGTTGGGGTGCTCGCAGACCAGCACTGCACCCGTCGGCGTGCAGACCCAGCCCGTGCCTGACGCACTGACAAAGGTTTCGCCGGTCAGCACCTCGACCACGCGCAACAGGCCGGTGGCGACACGCGGCCCGTTGTTGGTGACATTGATCGTCGATGTCAGGGCCGAGCCCTGCGCGACCGGGTTCGGGGTCTTGCTCTTGGCAAGACGCAGGTCAGCGCCATCGGGCAGCACATTGATATTCACCGAGCCGCTGTTGTTGGCCGGGTTCGGGTCGGACGACGTCGCACTGACGCTCGCGGTATTCGCATAGCTGGTGCCGGTCGGCCCAACGGCGGCGTTGTTCGGCGCCGTCGCAACGATGGTGATGTTGTCGGCGGCGCCAAAGGGCAGAGTCGCACGCGAGCAGGTCACCGCCTGTCCGGTGTTGCTGCAAATCCAGTTCGGGCCCACCGCCGAGACAAACGTCCAGCCCGCGGGCAAGGTATCGCTGACGACTGCATTCGTCGCTGCCGCCGGCCCGTCGTTGCGCGGCTGGATCTGGAAGCTGACGTCCTGCCCCGCCACCGCGGGCACCACGGAGGTCACGATCTTTTGCGCGATGCGGATATCGGCGCCGGGCAAGACAGTGGTGTCGGCGGTGGCGGTGTTGTTGGCGTTGTCGGGGTCGGCGACACCGCCGGCAACGGCAGGGGCGATCGACGCGCTGTTGGTCACCGTGCCGCCGCTGGCGTTGACGGTGCCGACGATGGAAACCGGCGCAATCGCGGCACCCACTGCATGCGGCCCGGGGCGTGAACAGGTGACCACGCCGGATGCATGGGCACAGGTCCAGCCCGCGCCAGCGGCAGAGACAAAACTGACTGATGGCGGCAGGTTGTCGGTGATGACGATATCGCCGCCGATATTGGGGCCGGCATTTGCTGCGGTCACTGTGTAAGTGACATTGGCGCCCCCAACCACTGGATTCGGCGCGCCGGTCTTGGTCAGCGACAGGTTGGCGCCACTGATCACGGTGGTGGTCGCTGTCTGGGTGTTGTTGCCGAGGTTGACGTCGTTGTCGGCACTGAGCACGGCGGTGGCGGCGACCGTCGTCGGCCCGGGCCCGATGGCACGCCAGCTGACGCTGATGTTGCGCACATCGGCGCCAGCGCCGCCGAGCGTGCCGAGATTGCATTCGACAACCGTGGCGCTGATTGGGGCGCAGTTCTGGCCGGCGGGCGTGGCCGAGACGAAGGTCGCCCCGGCGGGTACCGTGACCCGCAGCCGCGTGTTGGTGGCAGCGTCGGCGGCGTTGTTGTCAACGCGCATGACATAGCTGTAGACCCCCCCGGCAGGCACCGGATCGGGGTCGTCGACGAGCGAGGCAATCTGCGGGTCGGCGGCGAGCGCCATCGCCGGCGTCAGCATCAGGCCGACCAGGGCGGCACGCCAGCGCAAGCGAGACCGCCATCGAGATAGTGATCGCGATCGCAGGGCTGCGCCGTGCTTGCCAGAAGTGCCATCTTCAGATGTCACGGAGCCGTCATCTCCACCTTTGGTCTTGTTCTCTTCGCCCGCGACCAGCGGCCGCGGGGCCTGGCCGGCGCGATGCTAACGCAACAATTTCGACGCCCCCCTAGCCTGAAGGCTGGAGTGCAGTCGGGTCGTCACGGCCGGGGCAGGGGCCGCGGTGTTCGCGTGTCGGGGTGTCGGCATGCCCGGGGTTCAAACCGGAACGGCCGTGGTGCCCTTGAGCCGTTGCAAAACGAAACTCGTCTTGCAGTCTTGAACACTCGGGTGTTTGAGCACCGCGTCCATGATGAAGCGTGAGTAGTGGGCCATGTCCTGCACCAGCACACGCAGCAGGTAGTCCATTTCGCCGGTCAGTGCCGAACACTCCACCACCTCGGGCCAGATCTGCACCGACGCCACAAAGGCGTCCATCGGGTTGCGCTTGTGGCGCTCGGTGTGTTTTTCCAGGCGGACGCTGATGTAGGCCGTTAGCCCCAGGCCGACCCGCTCGGGTGCGACCAGCGCCACGTATCCGGTGATGACACCGGACTCCTCGAGTCTTTTGACGCGGCGCAGTACGGCGCTGGCCGAGAGGCCGACCTCGCCGGCAAGCTCGTCATAGGTCACCCGGCCATTGGCCTGCAGAGCACCCAGGATGCGCCGATCAACGGCATCGAGCGGGAATATGAGGTCCATCGGCGCAATTTTGCAGTTTTCCTGCGCGACCGGGCCAGATCGCGCCAGAGATTGCAGGGAATTTGCGTGTCCGCAGGCCTACAGTGCCAGCATTCACCAAGAGGACTTCGCGATGCAACACAGCGCCTGGGACAACCCGATGGGCACCGACGGTTTCGAGTTCATCGAGTACGCCGCGCCCGACCCGGCGGCGATGGGCGCGCTGTTCGAGCGCATGGGCTTCACCGCCATCGCCCGGCACCGCCACAAGAATGTGCTGCTCTACCGCCAGGGCGGCATCAACTTCATTGTCAACGCCGAGCCCGACTCTTTTGCCCAGCGCTTCGCACGCCTGCACGGGCCGAGCATCTGCGCGATCGCCTTTCGCGTGCAGGATGCCAAAGCCGCCTACGAGCGCGCGATCTCGCTCGGCGCCTGGGGTTATGCCGGCAGCGCCGGACCGGGTGAGCTCAATATCCCGGCGATCAAGGGCATCGGGGACTCGGTGATCTATCTTGTCGACCGCTGGCGTGGCAAAGGCGGCGCCGCAGAAGGCGACATCGGCAACATCGGCTTCTTCGACGTCGATTTCGAGCCGCTTCAAAACGATTCCGGCACCCACCTGAACCCGGCAGGAAACGGGCTGACCTATATCGACCACCTGACCCACAACGTGCATCGCGGGCGCATGGGCGAGTGGGCAGAGTTTTACGAGCGGCTGTTCAACTTCCGCGAGGTGCGTTACTTCGACATCGAAGGCCAGGTCACGGGAGTCAAGAGCAAGGCCATGACCAGCCCCTGCGGCAAGATCCGGATCCCGATCAACGAGGAGGGCAACGAGAAGGCAGGCCAGATCCAGGAGTATCTGGACACCTATCGCGGCGAAGGCGTGCAGCACATCGCGATGGGTTCGAGCGATTTGCCGCAAACGGTGGACAAGCTCCGCGCCCGCGGCGTGAAGCTGCTCGACACCATCGACACCTATTACGAACTGGTCGACAAGCGCATCCCGGGGCATGGCGAAGACGTCGCGGCGCTGCACCAGCGCAAGATTTTGATCGACGGCAAGGCGGGTGAGTTGCTGCTGCAGATATTCAGCGAAAACCAGCTCGGGCCGATCTTCTTCGAATTCATCCAGCGCAAGGGCGACCAGGGGTTTGGTGAGGGCAACTTCAAGGCCCTGTTCGAGAGTATCGAGCTCGACCAGATGCGCCGTGGCGTGCTCAAAGCGTGACCGCGCCGAGCACGGAGGGCCGCGTCGGGCCCGGCGATCAGATCGCGAACAAGGCGCTCAACCGCGGCGTCGCGCCGGTAACGTACGGCACCGGCGACCGCCCGCCGCGCGGCGACTACGCGCGGGCGCGCAACGACTACACCTGCGCCCAGGATTTCGGGCAGTACAGCATCGCCGACCACGACACCTACTGCCGACTCTATGCAAGGCAACTCCAGCAGTTGCCGGGGCTGGCCTGCGACGAGTTCATCGCTGCGGTGGCCCACCTGGGTGCGCCCGATCGCATCCCGCACTTCGACGCCATCAGCGAACCTTTGCTCAAGGCGACCGGTTGGCGGATCGTCGCCGTGCCCGGACTGATCCCCGAAGAGGCGTTTTTTGCGCTGCTCGCCGAGCGGCGGTTTCCGGTCACCGACTGGATTCGCCGGCCCGACGAGTTTGACTATGTCGTCGAGCCGGATGTGTTTCACGACCTCTTCGGCCATGTGCCGCTGCTCTTCAACCCGATGTTTGCCGACTACATGCAGGCCTACGGGCAAGGCGGGCTGAAGGCCGGCCGCCTGGACGCCAGCGAGATGCTGGCGCGGCTGTACTGGTACACGGTCGAGTTTGGCCTGATCAACACGCCGGCGGGCCTGCGGGCCTACGGCGCAGGCATCCTGTCGTCGGCGGGTGAATTGCGCCACAGCGTCACCTCGCCACAGCCTCGGCGCGTGGCTTTTGATCTGCAGCGGCTGATGCGCAGCCGCTACCGCATCGACAGCTTCCAGGCCAGCTATTTTGTGATCGACTCCTTCCAGCAACTGTTCGAGGCTACCGCGCCTGATTTCACGCCGGTGTATGCGGCGGTTCGCGATCTGCCGGCCGTCGAGGCCGGCGTGATGCTCACCGGCGAACGCGAGTTCAGCGTGTGCTGAGCAAGCGCAGCGCTTCTTCGTAGGGCTGCGGCTGATCGACCATCTGCACATGCGCGACGCCGGCCAGGTGCCGGTTGTCGGCGCCAGACAAGGTCGCAGTCGACGCCGGGAATACGATGTTGTCGCAATGGCTGTAGAAGCAGGTGATCCTGGCCCGTGTATGCGGCCGTTCGTGTTGCTCAAGCCGCTGCTGCCAGGGGCTGCTTAACTGCATCTGCAAGGTGTTGGCGCTCAATGCCCAGCGCCCCAGCCATGTGCCATGGTGCGGGGTTCCCAGCGTCACGAGGTGATGCACGCGGCTGTTATCGGCGAGCCCGGCCCACCAGCGCCGCACCGCCAAACCGCCCATGCTGTGGGCAACGATCAACGGCGGCATACCGGTGGCCTGTTGGACGCGGCTTACGGCGGCATCGATGATCGGCAGATAGTCGTCGATCGACCCAAATACCGGCTCAAGGTCGACCGCCACATGCGGGATGCCGAGCGCACGAAGGCGCGGCATCCAGCCGTTCCACAGGCCACGATTGCAGACGAAGCCGTGGACGAGAACGACGCCGCGCAAACGCGCCTCGTCAGAGATTGGGGCGGCCGGCAGAAAGTCTGGCCAGCGTCGGCTGCAAAATGGCTGCCGCCAGCAAAATACCAGCGGTGCACTGCGCGCTTCGCCCCACCACGCAGCCCAGCGCTGGGCTGCACTCGACGGCAGCGCGGGATCGTCACGGTTCACGCGGCCCATGAACAAGAACTCCACGCCGAGCACGATGGCGTGGCCCACCAGCACCAGGATCACGCCGGCCACCGCCCAAGCCGGTCGTCCTGCCTGCCAAAAGCCAACAAACCAGAGCCCCGCCAGAAACAGCGCGCCAATGGTCAGTCCCTGTTGCATTCTTGCGAGCATTGACAATGGCCCTCAGTCCCGAGACACAGAATCAGGCTTTGCGGCGGGCGTCGTGGCGGGGGCTTGAGCGCGCGGTGATGACACGGCTGTCCGGCCATTGTTCGTGAGTCGCTTGGCGTGCCGAAACGCCATCTTGCGATGACTATTCATTGAGCGTCGCACTGATTGTTAACCTTGCCAGCATGTCGATCCACCGCGAACGAATCCTGGAGTATCTGCGCGCCGTTGAGGCAGAGCGCGCGCGCCGTGGGGATGACCCTTCGCTGGCCTCGCGGGTGATTGCGATCAAGGCTTACCAGCACGCCCGGTTCGAGCGGACCTATGCCGACATGCTGACTGATCCGGGCCGCGCGAGTGCGGCTCGGTTCTTTCTGGACGAGTTGTACGGGCCGCGGGACTTCCGCGCTCGCGACACCCAGTTCGAACGTGTCGTCCCAGCGCTGGTGCGGCTTTTCCCCACCGAAATCGTGCGCACCGTGGAGTCGCTCGTGCAGCTCCACGCGCTGTCGGAGGCGCTGGACACGAGGATGGCGCTCGCGATTTCGTTACCGAACCTGGATGACGACGGGTACGCACGTGCCTGGAGGGCAGTGGGCCCGCCAGCTCTACGGGACGGACAAATTCAGTTGATGTTTGACATCGGCACAGCGCTTGACCGCCACACTCGCAGTGCCGTTTTACGAAACTCGCTACGCTTGATGCGGGGCCCCGCCAAAGCCGCAGGATTAGGGGAACTGCAATCCTTTCTGGAGGCAGGATTCGATTCGTTTAGACAGCTGCGGGGGGCATCTGCATTCCTAGAAACGATAGCCGCGCGGGAGCGGTCACTTGCGGCTGCGCTATTTGCGGGCACGCTCTTGCACCCGCCAACGCCTTGAACCGGTCCCCGTTCCGTGGACGCCACGAAGCACGATGAGCGTTATCCACGGACCGCCGGTTCGGTCGCTTGCGACGAACCGGGACCGGCCGTCGGTGGGTGACGCAGTCGGTGCCCGCTCATTGCCGCAACGCCTTTGTCTTCGGGTCTGACTCGGCGCGCCAGCGCCGCTCGAACTCTGCCGTCGCAACGT
>JAYUSP010000387.1:0-12718 GCA_043755615.1 Betaproteobacteria bacterium | reverse complement strand
GCCGCAAAATTGATCAGCCGGGTCAACGCAGAGAGCAGCTCGGCGGCTTCGCGCCCCTGGCGCGGGAAGGTCGCGCCCAGGCTCATGTTGATGATGTCGGCGCGGCCGTCGGTGGCCGCGTAGAGGATCGCTTGCAGGATCGCCGCGAACGAGCCACTGCCGCTGTGCAGCGCCTTCACCGGCACGATCGTCGCTTCGGGTGCAATGCCGACGACGCCGATGCCGTTGATCGGCGCGGCCACGATGCCGGAGACATGGGTGCCATGCCAGAAGGTGCCGGTATCGCAGTCCCAGGCCACGCGGCAGGCATTGCTTGCCGGCGTGCTCAAGGGATTCGGTTGCACAAACGAACGCGCCGCAGCGGTGTCGATATTTGCTGCCAGATCGACGTGCGCACCATGGATGCCACCATCGATGACCGCCACGCGCACGCCGGCGCCCTTGTAGCCCAGCGCCCAGGCCTGGGGCGCGCGCACCGACTGCGGTGCCCATTGGATGAACGGAAACAGCGCATCGGTTATTGGCGCCAAGGCCTCGGCATCGATGCCGGCTTCGACGACCTGTGCCGGGGCCATCGTCAGCACCTGGTCGGCCGCGCCGCTGGTGACCGCACCACCACGCAGCACGTCGGCAAGAAACTCTGCCCGCTCCGACGACACCACGGCCAGGCCGGTGGCATGGCTGAAGCGCACGGAGCCGCCAGCCGCAGCCACTGCCGCGTTCTGGCTGGCGCCCCAGGAGGGCGCCTGCAAGACATAGTCGGCGGCGTGGGCGGAGCAGGCCAGCAGGCAGGCCGCGGCCAGGGTCGAGCGAATCGCTGTTTTGTATCCGGACATCGCAAATTCCTCAAAAGATTATTGAAGGCGCGACTATCGGAGCGCGGCGTAACAAGAAGCAGCGGGCAAACCCGCGCCCCCCCGGAATGAGGGGCGCTAGACTTCTCGAAGTCCCCGCCGCGGCGCAGCAAATTGCAAGCCGAGCTTGGCGCTGATCGCCACCCCTTTGGAGTCTTGCCGATGCCCGACCCGATCCTCGTTGCCAAGAACGGCGCCATCGAATGCCACCTGCTGCCCGCATTGGCCAACCGCCATGGCCTGATCACCGGCGCCACCGGCACCGGCAAGACGATCACGCTGCAAACGCTGGCCGAAAACTTCAGCCGTCTTGGCGTGCCGGTTTTCATGGCCGATGTGAAGGGCGACCTCACCGGCATCAGCCAGACCGGCAAGCTGCCCGACAAGGTGGCCAGGATGCTGGCCGACCGCGGGCTCGATCAGCCTGCGCCGACCCGGTGCCCGACCGCCGTCTGGGACGTCTTTGGCGAACAAGGCCACCCGGTGCGCGCCACCGTCAGCGACATGGGCCCGCTGCTGCTGGCGCGCATGCTGGCGCTCAACGAAACTCAAAGCGGCGTGCTGAACCTGGTCTTCAAAATTGCCGACGACAACGGCATGTTGTTGCTCGACCTGAAAGACCTGCGTGCGATGCTCCAGTACGTTGGCGACAACGGCAAGGATTTCACCACCAGCTACGGCAATGTCAGCGCCGCCAGCGTCGGCGCGATCCAGCGCGGGCTGTTGCAGATCGAAGAACAGGGTGGGGATAAATTCTTCGGCGAGCCGATGCTCGACATCAACGACCTGATGCAGACCGATGGCGGCCAGGGCGTGATCAATGTGCTCGCCGCCGACAAGCTGATGAATGCGCCGCGCCTGTACGCGACGTTTTTGCTGTGGATGCTGTCGGAGCTGTTCGAGACGTTGCCCGAAGTCGGCGACCTCGACAAACCGAAGCTGGTCTTTTTCTTCGACGAAGCGCACCTGCTTTTCAACGACGCGCCAAAGGCGCTGGTCGAACGCATCGAGCTCGTCGTGCGCCTGGTGCGATCAAAAGGGGTTGGCGTCTACTTTGTGACGCAGAACCCGCTCGACATCCCCGACACGGTGCTCGGCCAACTCGGCAACCGGGTCCAGCATGCTTTGCGCGCCTTCACGCCGCGCGACCAGAAAGCGGTGCAGTCGGCGGCCAGCACGATGCGCGCCAACCCGAAAGTCGATATCGCCACCGCGATCACCGAGCTCGGCGTTGGCGAAGCGCTGGTCAGTTTTCTCGACGAAAAAGGCCGCCCTTCGGTGACCGAGCGGGTCTACGTGCTGCCGCCGGGCAGCCAGATCGGGCCGATCACACCCGAGCAGCGCCAGGCGCTGGTCAAAGGCTCGCTCGTCGCCGGGGTCTACGAAAAAACCGTCGATCGCGAATCGGCGTTCGAAAAGCTCAAGGGCCGCGCGGTGCTCAGCGCCGACAACGCGGCTGCGGCGCAGAGCGCGGGCGGCGCGGCCACCTCCGGCGACGCACCTGCAGCCCCTGGCGGCGGCATGTTCGGTGGTCTGAGCGACGTGCTCTTTGGCCGCACCGGCCCGCGGGGTGGCCGTCACGAGGGCCTCGCCGAGACAGCCGCCAAGAGCGCGCTGCGCAGCGTCGGCTCGGCGGTTGGCCGCGAGATCGTGCGTGGGGTGCTCGGCTCCTTGTTCGGCGGCAGCCGCCGGAGGTAGCCAATGTTGGCGACCCTGAAAGTCATCGCCATCGTTGCCGCGGCGTTTGTCGTGGTCGTGCTGCTGGCCGGACGGCTGGGGCTATTTTCCGGCAAGGCGCCAAGCCATCTGGGTGTGCGCGATGGCCGGTTCAAGCCGCCGTCAAAAACGCCCAACAGTGTCAGCAGCCAGGCCCGGCTGTGGCCCGATTCGGCGCAGCACGAAACGGCGCAGATCGCGCCGCTGGCCCTGATCAAAAACGACGGCGCCGCAACGCTGATGGCGCTGCAGGCAATCGCTGAAGTGATGCCTGGCGCCAAGGTGGTCGAGGCGCGCGCCGACTATCTGTACGTGCAGTTCTCAACCCGGCTGATGGGCTATACCGACGATGCCGAATTCTGGTTCGACTCAGGCGCGCAGGTGGTGCAGTTGCGCTCGGCGTCGCGGGTCGGTCGCAAGGATTTTGACGTGAATCGGGCGCGCATCGAGGCGATGCGCGCCCGTTTGCTCAAGCTGCCCTGAACAGGCAACAGTGCAGACTCAACCCAGACGGCGGCGGGCGCTGAATGCAACCCCGGCCAGGCCCAGCGCCATCAGCAAATAAGTGCCGGGCTCGGGCACCGCGGTGATCGAAAAGTTATCGACACCAACGAGCAGCGTGCGGGTGCCTTCGAAACGCACCTCGGGGTGGTAGGTGTTGGCCATCGTCTGCGCAAAGCTGACGGTCGAACCCGCGGCGTCGGCCGACCAGCCGTTGAGCATCGCGTCGGCGTCGCTCCAGTCGGCGTTGAAGGTCACCGACCTGGTCGTCCAGCCGCCCAAGGCTGCCGCAAGCTGGAAGCTCCAGCCGTTGTAGGTCGAATCCTGAAAACGGTAGCGCAGCTTGACATCCGAGACGGTGCCGTCGAGCTGCGCCAAGTCGACCTTCACGGTCCAGGTCTGGCCGGCGTAGCTGCCGTCGACCGCGTCGAGGTCGGTTGTCGCACCAATAGCGAAGTCTCCACTGCGGCGAATCTGCAGGTGGCCATCAGGGTTGCCGCCTACACCCGGGTTGACGACGGTACTGTGGATGGTGCTGGCAAACCAGTCGGCCAGGTTGCCCTGCCCGTCCCAGGTTTCGCTGTAACCCGAGGTGGCCGCCATCGAAGGCGCGGCGGCCAGCGCCAGCAGGGCCGCCGCAGCGGAAGAACGCAAGGTGAATGAATGCCTCATCGTGAGCCTCTGGAGAGAAAGTGGAAGTGCCGAGACTCTATCGACGCGGGCTGCCGATGGGCACCGCTCAGACGAGGGATGAAGGCGATTCAAACTAGGGGTCTGTGACATGGCCGTACCGCTTGCGACGGGCGCGCGAACGACCACCATCAAGCGCCCGGGGGCCGCCAGCGCGTGCCAGCGGCAGATACCGGTTGCCGCTAAGGTCGTGCGTTAGCCAAGCGCCGGACATGCGGGTGCCGGCAATCTCGGCGCGGGTCCGCGGGTCGAAGCGCACGAAGACCGCGCCCACTCTGGTCGAAGCCTTCGATCGAGGTATCGATCAACGGGCCGTCGGGCTTGGACCCGCGCTCGAAGGTGTCGCGCTGGCGAATGCCCGGCAGCTTCACCTCTTGCACTTATCGCGCCCGATTGGCGCTGCGCTGCAGAAATTTCGAGCACAGCTTCGGCTGCATGTCGGCATGGATGGGGTGGTCCATCGACGAAACGGGCGTGCGCCTGCCGACACCGGGGGCAGCAATCCACCCGGGGTGGGTGACGGCTGCGAAGCCTGGCTTCGTTGGCTTCTTTGGGGTTGCCGGCCCGGACTGCGACACCAACACCGCCCCGGATGCCCGGCCGCCACCGGCGCCGCGGGCATCCAGGGGCAGCGTCGCCACGTCGGCCCGGGTAGCCCGCGCCTGGCGCTTGTCAGCAGCGGTTTCGCGGCACCGTGCGGCACTTCGTCGCTGGCCTGCCGACGCCTGCCGGCGTCGGGCCCAGAATCGGCGCCGATGACCATCAAAGCCACGCCAGCAGCCGAGATTGCAGCGGCACTTGATCGCACGCTGGCAGACGGTGCAGCGGCACACGCGCTCACACGGCTGCGCAAGCGCCTGATCCGCGGCTTGCTCTTCATGACCCTGCTGTGCTTGTCGATTGCACTGCTACTGGGCGTGATGGAGCGGGGCCGCTTCAGCGTGCAACTGGTGTATTCATTCTCGATCGGCCTGAGCTGCTGGCTGATCACCGATGCCACGCGCGTGGTCTTGTGCTGGGTCGTCGATACGCTGCGCATCCGGCGTGGTGACCCCGCCGCCGCGGCGGGCTTCGATCTCCATGTGCGGGGCATGTTGCCGTTGGTGGCCCTCGGCATCCTGGTCGGCCCGTCGGCCGGCATGGCGATCGCCGACGCGATCACCGGCTACCGCTCGCCGGCGATCTGGCAGCTCGATACCAATACCGCCCGCGTGACGCTGGCGATCACGGTCATCGCGTCGCTGGTGACGTTTTTTGTGCTGACCACGCTCGAGCGCCTGGCGCGGGCGCGGGCCGAGACCGAAGCCGCGATGCGCGTGGCGGCCGAGACCCAACTCAAGTTGCTCGAGTCGCAGCTTGAACCGCACATGCTCTTCAACACCCTGGCCAATCTGCGCGTGCTCATCAGCATCGACCCGCCAAGGGCGCAGGCGATGCTCGACCAACTGATCAACTTCCTGCGCGCGACGCTGAACGCCAGCCGCACCGGGGCGCATCCGCTGGCCGCGGAGTTCGACCGCATTGGCGACTACCTTGCGCTGATGGCGACCAGGATGGGGCCGCGGCTGCAATTTGCGCTCGACCTGCCGGCGGCGCTGCGTGACCACCCGGTGCCGCCGCTGATCTTGCAGCCGCTGGTGGAGAACTGCATCAAACATGGCCTCGAGCCGAAGCTTGGCCCCGGGCGCATCGATGTCGCAGCCCGTCGCGTCGGGCTGACCTTGGAGTTGACCGTCAGCGACAACGGCGCCGGGCTCGGCACGGCCCGCGACCCAGGCTCGACGCGATTTGGCCTGGAGCAGGTGCGCAGCAGACTCAAGGCGCTTTATGGTGACGCGGCATCGCTGACGCTGGAGCCCGCAACCGACAGCGCCACCGACAGCGCTACCGACAGCAGCACCGGCAGCGGCACCTGCAGCGGCACGCTGGCGCGCATCGTCCTGCCGATCAAGACCCCGACCTGACCACGACCCCGAACATGTCGATGACCATGACCCCGACCGCCACCGCGCTCATCGCCGAAGACGAACCCCTGCTCGCCGCCGGCCTGCAAGCCGAGCTCGCCGCGGCCTGGCCGGGCCTGCGTGTCGCGGCCCTGGTCGGCGACGGCGCCAGCGCGGTCGAGCGTGCGCTGGCGTTGCGGCCCGATGTGTGCTTCTTCGACATCCGGATGCCGGGCTTGACCGGCCTGGAAGCCGCGCAGGCGCTGGCCGAAGACTGGCCCGACGACAGCCCCTTCCCGTTCATCGTTTTTGTCACCGCCTACGAGCAGTTTGCGCTGCAGGCCTTCGAGGCGCAGGCGGTGGACTACATCGTCAAGCCGGTCGATTCAGCCCGCGTGCAGGCCTGCGTGCAGCGCTTGCAGCGGCGCCTGGCCGACCGCCAGGCCGGGCCGGCCGGTTTGCAGCAGGCGGTGGACCAGTTGCGCGGCATCCTCGGCGCGGGCATCGCTGCCGGTACCCCGGCCGGAGCCGGGGTCAGCGGCCGGTCGCCGCGGCTCGAGGTCATCCAGGCCCAGGTCGGCGCCGTCGTGCATCTGGTGCCCATCGCCGAGGTGCAGTATTTCGAGGCTGCCGACAAATATGTGCGCGTGATCACCGCCGAGCGTGAACACCTGATCCGCATGCCGCTCAAGGAGCTGATGCCGCAGCTCGACGAAGCCGTGTTCTGGCAGGTGCACCGCGGCACCGTGGTCAACGCCCGCTGCATCAGCACCGCGCGCCGCGATGATTCTGGAAAGGTTTTTCTCAGCCTGCCAGGGCGCAGCGAGAAGCTCACCGTGAGCCGGCTCTACGCGCACCTGTTCAAGGGCATGTAGTGCGCTGAGATTCGCGCCACTCTGGCCCTGTTTCGTCGCGAACTTCGTCTTCCCGTCGCCGCGCACTGGCGGGCGTAACCGACAAGCACGATGCTCAGCCGCATCTACTCGCACCGAGCACGGTCGTCAGACACCCTGCCCTGTCCTTTAACCCTCGGAGCCACGCCGTGAACTCTCAACATAAGACCACCACCATGACCGATGAAGAACTCCTGCGCCGCGCCAAACGCCGGGTTGACCAGAAGTTGGGCTTTTACATCCACGCACTCGTGTTTGTGCTCGTCAATCTCGGCTTGGCCGTCATCAACTACGCCACCGGCGGCCCGCGCTGGCATGGCTGGCCGCTGTTTGGCTGGGGCATCGGTCTGGCCGTGCATGGCGTGGTGACTTTCCTCAGCCTGCAGGGCGACGGCCTGCGCGAAAGCATGCTCGCCGCCGAGATCGATCGCCTGAAGGCCCGTAGATAGGCCCGTCGATAGAATTGACTGCATGAGCGACCCCCAGCACGACGCGAAGAGCAAACCGGCGAATTTTCTGCGCACGATCATCGAGCGCGACCTTGAAGCCGGCACGCTGGCCGGGCGAATGTGGGGCGGCAGCCCTGGCGACGCGGCGCACCACGCCACGGGGGGTGCCGACCCGGCGCGCATCCGCACCCGCTTCCCGCCCGAGCCCAACGGCTATTTGCATGTCGGCCATGCCAAGGCGATCTGCCTGAACTTCGGCCTGGCCGAGCTTTACGGCGGCATCTGCCACCTGCGCTTCGACGATACCAACCCCGAAAAAGAAGAACAGGAGTTTGTCGACGCGATCATCGAAGCGGTGCACTGGCTCGGCTTCGATTGGGACGCCAGCGGCACCAGCCACCTCTATTACGCGAGCAGCTATTTCGACTTCATGTACCGCGCCGCCGAAAGCCTGGTGCAAGCCGGCCTGGCCTATGTCGACGAACAAAGCGCCGACGAGATGCGCGCGGCGCGCGGCGACTTCCAGACCCCCGGCAGCGACAGCCCTTTCCGCAATCGATCACCGACCGAAAACCTGACCCGCCTGCGTGAGATGCGCGACGGCGCGCTGCCCGACGGCGCCGCGGTGCTGCGTGCCAGGATCGACATGCGCGCGCCCAACATCAACCTGCGCGACCCGACGCTGTACCGCATCAAACGCGCCAGCCACCACGCGACCGGCGAGCGCTGGTGCATCTATCCGATGTACACCTACGCACACCCGATCGAAGACGCGCTGGAGCGCATCACGCACAGCCTGTGCACACTGGAATTCGAAGACCAGCGGCCGTTTTACGACTGGCTGCTCGAACATCTTGCCAACCTGGGCCTGCTCGCGCGCCCGCTGCCCAGGCAGTACGAATTTGGCCGCCTGAATCTGAATACGGTGATGACCAGCAAGCGCAAGCTCAAGGCGATGGTCGACGAAGGCATCGTCAGCGGCTGGGACGACCCGCGTTTGCCTACGCTTTTTGGCATGCGTCGGCGCGGCTACACGCCGGCCAGCATCCGCGCCATGGCCGATGCCACCGGGGCGAGCAAGACCAACACCTGGATCGACTATTCGGTGCTCGATATCGCGCTGCGCCACGACCTCGAAGCGCAGGCACCGCGCGCCTGCGTGGCGCTCGACCCGCTGCTGCTCAAGCTGACAAATTGGGCCGATCTGTTTGGCGCCGACCACGTCGAACCCTGCCAGGCGCCGGCACATCCACAACATCCCGCGCTCGGCCTGCGGAAATTCTCGCTGGGGCCGCAAGTCTGGATCGAGCGCGACGACTTTGTAGAAGCGCCAGTGAAGGGTTTTTTCCGCCTCTTCCCGGGCAACCGCGTGCGCCTGAAATACGGCATGGTGGTCGAATGCACCGGCTGCGAAAAAAACGCCGCTGGCGAGGTCACCGCGGTGCTGGCCAGCGTCGTGCCGGACACCAAGAGTGGCACACCAGGCGCCGACGCCGTCAAGGTCAAGGGCACGATCACCTGGGTCGGTGTGCACGAAGCGTTGCGCGCCGAAGTGCGCCTCTTCGAGCGCCTGTTCAGCGTCGACCAGCCCGAAGCCGGCGGGCGCGATTTTCGCGAGGTGCTCAACCCCACCAGCAGGTCGGTCGCCGCGGCCTATCTCGAACCCGCGCTGGCAGGCGCTGCGCCCGACAGCCGCTACCAGTTCGAGCGCCACGGTTATTTTGTCGCCGACCGTGTCGACCACAGCGCCGCGCGGCCGGTCTTCAACCGCATCACGACGTTGAAAGACGGCTTCGGCAAATGATGCGGGGGCGCTTGTAAAGCTGTGCAAACGGCCCGCAGGCGGGCTTGCCAGATGCGCCGCGGTCGGCGCAAAGTGGGTTTTTTCTCATCGCCCGACTTCGAGGAGCTGCCATGACAACGGTCACCCGCACCCGCACCCGCATCCGCACCCACGCCTTTACCTTGGCCGCTGCCGCCTTCGCTGGCGCCGCGCTGTCGCTGGCGTTCAGTGCCCAGGCTGCGGGCAATGTCGAGGTCAGTTTTGTCAAGCCCGAGAGCTATGCCGACATCGGCCGCAGCGTGGTCGACCGCGAGCGTCATCTCGATCTGCTGGCGCGCCATCTGCGCGCGCTTGGCGGCAGGCTGCCCGACGGCCAGACCCTGAAGATCGAAGTCCTGGATATCGACCTCGCCGGAGAAGAGATTTTCAACCGGCATCTGAGCGATGTGCGGGTGCTGCGCGGCCGTGCCGACTGGCCGCGAATGACCCTGCGCTACACGCTGTCGGCCGCTGGGCAGAACCTGAAATCCGGCGACGAAAAAATTGCCGATATGGGGTACCTGATGCATGGCCACTACGCCGCCAGCCGCGACGCACTGGCCTACGAATTGCGCATGGTCGACGGCTGGTTCGACGCGCGTTTCCTGGGCGCGGCGAAATAGGCTCGGCGGCGATCAAGCGCCCGGGCGGCGGGTCGGCGGGCCGGACGGGGTCGGTTCGAGTCCGGGCCGGGGCCAACGCAACGCCGCGGGCATCGGCGTCAGCAGCCCGTCTGCGGCCACGCCAAGTTGTGCGGCGCCGCGGCGCGCAGCATCGACACGATCCTGGGTCAACGGGTGTGAGCGCAGCAAATCGATCGGCATCTCGCCGCGCTTGGCCTGCGCACCCAGCGTATTGAACAGCGCGGCGACGCCGCCAGCGTGGCCGTACAGCGCCACCACCGCACGCAAGGCCTCGTCGTCGGCCTGCATCTCGTGCTCGCGCGAATAACCGAGCAGCGCGATCGTGGTAGCGCTGCCGATCACGGCCTCGGCCGCAGCGGCACCGGCATCCGACGAGATGACGCCAACCAGCAGCGCCAGCGCCAGGCCGCGGCCGAGCGATGCCGCGACATGGCGGTGTTTGACATGCGCGATCTCGTGCGCCAGCAGCGCGGCCAGCGCGTCTTCGGAATCGAGCTTCGTGATCAAGCCGCGGTAAAGGCGAATGCGGCCGCCGACGGTGGCATAGGCGTTGACCACCGGCGCGGCGTCCAGCGAGATCACGACCGCCATGCCGGCGGGCAGGCGCATGCCTTCAGCGACGCGGTCGGCCAGCGCCTGCATCGCCGCGGTGCGGGCCGCCAGCGCGGCTTGCGCCGGGGTCGGCGCCGGGTGACGATCGAGCGCAGGCGGTGCATCAACCAGCCGCTCGGCGAGCTCGATCTCGACGCTGAACGGCAGCCGCGGCGCCAGCCATTGCGCGCCAAAGCCCACCAGCACCACGACCAGCGCGAGCACCAGCAGCGTCGCGCCAATGAGCCAAGCCAACTCGCGCAGCGGATGTTCGTCTGCGCTGTTGATACCCTCGTCGGGCAGCCGGTTTTCAAGCCGGGGTGCGGTCATCGACAGGCCACTTGCTGCGCCGTCGGGATCATGCTGGCAAGCGCGCATGCAACGCCGTGCCGTAGGCCATCACCTCGACCGAAGGTGTCGTCGACCCGGCCACCCGCGTGGTGTGAAAACGCACCCCGATGACCAGCACGCTGCCGGCCTCCCGGGCTTGATGCTTCAGGCGCAGCAGGGCTTCGCGGCGCGCGCGCTCAAGCAGGGTTTCATAACCGCGGAAGCGCCCGCCGACGAGGTTGCGAAATCCCGCGACGAAGGTCTTGAAATAGTCGGATGAGACGACCACGCTGCCACTCACCAACTGGCTGTGCTGCACGTTCACGCCGGCCGGCACCCAGCGTGTCGTCAGGGCGATCACCGCTTGCAGCTCGCGCTCGCGCTGGCGGATCGACGCGTAGTGGCGCCGCTCGAGCACCCGACCGACGAGATAGCCGATGACCACCAGGGCCACCGGCAGGCCGAACTGCAGCAACACGCCAAGCAACTCGATCCAGCGCATCGCCGCTCACCCGACCGAACGCTCGGGCTCGATCGTGACGGCCGAGCCGTAGGCCAGGATCTCGGCCGCGCCCATCGTGATCGAGGTCGTCACGAAGCGCACATTCAGCACCGCGTTGGCGCCCATGCTCCTGGCCTCGTCGGTCATGCGCTGCAGGGCCTCGGCACGCGCTTCCTGCATCAGTTCGGTATAGGCCTTGAGCTCGCCGCCAACGATATTTTTCAGGCCCGACAGAAAATCGCGCCCGACATGTTTGGCGCGCACGGTGCTGCCTTGGGCGATGCCCAGGTGCGCCGTGACACGGTGGCCCGGGGCGGTTTCGAGATTGCTGACGAGCATCGGCTAGGCTTTCGTGATCCAAAGAGCTGCTGCAGATCATTTCACAACCCACAACCCACAACCGACAACCCACAACCCACGCCCCAAGCCCCACAACCCGGCCCGCCACCGCGTCGCAGTGCGGTGTCGCCGGGCGATGTTGTTGGACACCCGCCAGGCTTCAAATTTGCAGGCATCATCGCGGCCTTGTTTTCTCAAGGATGTTGCCCGTGACTCGATTCATTCTCCCCGCCGCGGCATTGGTTTTGGCAATCACCGCGGCTGCCCAGCCCGCTGACCAGACGGCGGCATCGGCCGCCAAGGAACCCGGCGCCAGCGTCAGTGCCAGCGGGCTCGTTTATCGCTCGCTCAAAGAAGGCACCGGCGCCAGCCCGCAGGCCACCGATACGGTGAAGGTGCACTACCGCGGCACGCTGCCCAACGGCGGCGAATTTGACAGCTCGCACAAGCGCAACGCGCCGGCAGAATTTCCGCTCAACCGGGTCATCAAATGCTGGACCGAAGGCGTGCAGAAAATGAAGGTCGGCGGCAAGGCCAAACTGACCTGCCCGCCGGCCATCGCCTACGGCGAACGTGGCACGCCCGGCGGGCCGATCCCGCCGAATGCGACGCTGTTTTTTGAAGTCGAACTGCTCGCGATCACCGGCAAGTGAGCGGCAAGTAAGCGCCAAGCAATCGGCGCAGCACAATCGCTGTGCCGCACCTTGACGCAGCCTCAGCCGCGCCCGAGCAGCCGCCGGCCGGTGACGACGGCACCCAGCACCAACGCGCCGGTGGCGATGCCCGCCGCCGCGTCGGCCAGCAACGGCAGCAGCGCTCGTGCCAGGCCGCCGAGCGGCGCGACAAAAGCTTCGACCGCGTGCTGCAGCATCGGCACGCCGTGCAGCAGGATGCTGCCGCCGACGAGGAACATCGCCGCCGTGCCGGCCACCGACAGCCCCTTCATCAGCCAGGGCGCAAAGGCCAGGATCGCGCGGCCGGTGGCAGCGCGGGTGCCGCCGCGCCGGGTGAGATGCAGGCCGAGGTCGTCGAGCTTGACGATGGCGGCGACAAAACCATAAACGCCCACCGTCATGGCCACCGCGATCGCGCAGAGCACGGCGACCTGGGTGCCAAAAGGCACGTTGGCGACGGTGCCCAGCGCGATCACGATGATCTCCGCCGAGAGCACAAAATCGGTGCGCACCGCGCCCTTGATCTTGTCGCGCTCGAAAGCCACCAGGTCGACGCCGGGATCAGCCGCGGCGCGGGTCAACGCTGCATGTTCGATCACCACTTCGGCGCGGCTGTGCAGAAAGCGGTGCGCGAGTTTCTCGAAACCCTCGTAGCAGAGATAGGCACCGCCGACCATCAACAACGGCGTCACCGCCCAGGGTGCAAAAGCGCTGATCAAGAGCGCCGCCGGCACCAGGATCGCCTTGTTGATGAATGACCCCTTGGCGAC
>JAYUSP010000386.1:0-4000 GCA_043755615.1 Betaproteobacteria bacterium | reverse complement strand
GCGTGCCGCTGGTCGCACGGCCGGGGATGTCGAACCAGGGTCGGTAGCCGGCGGGTGCCGCATCGGCGCCTTCCTTGGCCTTGAACTCCAGCGTGCCGTCGTCGCTGCAAAAGCGGATGCGCGTGAGCACGTTGATGACCAGGCGCCAGCGCGCGGCGCCTTCGAGTGCATCCGACCAGCGCGCCGGCTCATTGCCGTACATGACGCGCAAGAACGCCGGCAGGTCGGGGCCGCGCAGCAAGTTTTCGACCTCGCCGGCCAGGGCCAGCGTTTGCGCTGCAGTCCACTGCGGCACGACGCCGGCATGCACACACAGCCAGCCGCTGCACTGCAACGCCAGCGGCCGCGCGCGCAGCCAGTCGAGCCAGGCGTCACGACCCGGGGCGTGCAACACATCGCCAAAGGTATCGCCGCGGTGCAGGCCGCGCACGCCATGCGCCACCGCGAGCAGGTGCAGGTCGTGGTTGCCGAGCAGGCATTGCGCCGCGGCGCCCAGTGCTTGCAGGCGCCGCAGCACGGCCAGTGACGCCGGCCCGCGGTTGACCAGGTCGCCGAGCACGACCAGGTTGTCGCGTGATGGCGAAAAGCCGCTCAGGCCGAGCAGCCGGCCGAGGGCAGCGTCGCAGCCCTGCACGTCGCCAATGAGCAATTGCATGGGCCGATTCTGCTACGCTGATCGTCTCGATTTTGGCCCCCGCCCCTCCGGCGGCGTGCATGGACGTCTCGCTGCTCGTTTTTCTGATCCTGCTCAACGGCGTCTTCGCGATGTCGGAGATGGCGCTCACGGCGAGCCGCAAGGCACGCTTGCAGGTGATGGTCGAGGCTGGCGAATCGGGGGCGCAGGCGGCGATCGACCTGCACGACAACCCGACCAAGTTTTTGTCCACCGTGCAGATCGGCATCACCTCGATCGGGGTGCTCAACGGCATCGTCGGCGAGGCCGCGTTTGCCGAGCCGCTGGCGGCCTGGCTGCAAGCCAGCTTTACGATCCACGAACGCGCCGCAGGGCTGGCGGCCACTGGCCTGGTGGTGCTGATCATTACTTTCCTGACCATCATCTTCGGCGAACTGGTGCCCAAGCGTGTCGGCCAGATCTACCCCGAGGCGGTGGCGCGCCTGGTCGCGCGGCCAATGAACTGGTTGTCGACCGCGACACGGCCCTTCGTGGCGCTGCTCGGCGCCAGCACCGAGGCGATCCTCAAGCTGCTTGGCATCCGCGGCAACCTGCCGCGTGGTGTCACCGAAGAAGAGATCGCCGCGCAGCTTGAAGAGGGGCTCGACGCCGGTGTCATCGAAGCCCAGGAGCACCAGATGGTGCGCAATGTTTTTCGTTTGGACGACCGCCAGATCGGCTCGATGATGATCCCGCGCGGCGAGATCGCGTGGCTCGACGCCAATGCGCCGATTGAGGAGGTGCTCGCGACGATGGCCGGCAACGGCCATTCGCGGTATCCGGTCTGCCGCGACGGCCTGGACGATGTCATCGGTGTGCTCGCTTCGCATCGCCTCATTGCGCCCGTCGCCGCGGGGCTGGTCTTTTCGTTGGCCGACCACCTGGAGCCGCCGGTGTTCGTGCCCGAAACGCTGTCGGGCATGGAGTTGCTCGAACATATGCGCGTGTCGACATCGGACCTGGTCTTTGTCGTCGACGAATACGGCGCGGTGCAGGGCATCATCACCGAGCGTGATGTGCTCGAGGCGATCACCGGCGAGTTCGGCACGCCCACCAGCGGCGACGCCTGGGCGGTGCAGCGGGCTGACGGCAGCTGGCTGATGGACGGCCTGATCCCGGTGCCCGAACTCAAAGACCGCCTGGGCGTGAAAGAGTTGCCCGAAGAAGACCGAGGCCTTTACAACACCCTGGCCGGCATGATCATGCTGTTGCTCGGGCGCCTGCCGCAGACCACCGACACGGTGGAGTCCGACGGCTGGCGCTTCGAAGTCATCGACCTCGACGGCAAACGAGTCGACAAGGTCCTGGTCAGCGCCATCAGCCCCACCCGATCCCCACTTGGAGAAACTTCGTGATCAACCCGAACCTGCACAAAAAGCCGGCCGTCCTGGACAGCAATACCCATCGCGACCTGAAGGTCGGCAAGCCGCTCGACGACTGGTCGGTGGCGGCGAACATGAACGCGATGTTTGTCGCGTCGGTGGAGTTCGGCGATGTCTGCCTCGAATACCCGATCCTGTTCGTGAATGCCGGCAACGACACCGCGGGCACACGGCAGGTGGCGCCGATTGCGGTCTTCGGCCTGTCGGACCAGGAGAACCTGTATGTCGACGGCAGCACGCTGCGCGCAGGCTACGTGCCGGCGATGCTGCGGGCTTATCCGTTTGGCGTCGCGCGGGTTGCTGACGACCGCGTGATGGTGATCATCGACGAAAGCTGGTCGGGCTGGTCCAAAGACGCAGGCCAGCCGCTATTCGACGCCGACGGCAAACCCACCGACTACGTCAGCGGTGTGCGCGACCACCTCGAAAAAGTCGAGATCGAGATCCAGCGCACGCGCCTGTTCGGCCAGGCGCTGATCGATGCCGATCTGCTGGCCGAGATGCGCTTCGACGCCGAGCTGCCGAATGGCCAGAAACTCAGCGTCGATGGCTTCCTGACCGTCGACGAAAAGAAGCTCGGTGCACTGTCGGATGAAAAGATCCTAGAGCTCAGCAAGAATGGCGCGATGGCCCTCATCCACGCGCACCAGGTTTCGATGCGGCATATGCGCAAGCTGGTCGACTGGCGCCTGGCGCGCGAAGCGGCAACTGCTGCGGCTGCGGCGGCCAAACATTGAAAGCAGGAATCATGAATACCCACAAGAGCGGCCAGTCCAGCGGGACCGACACCAGCACCGACCTCAGCACCGGCAGTGGCCAGGGCAAAGCCTTTGCAAGCCACGCCGACCTGGAAGACAAGAAGATCAGCTTCACGCGCCTGAGCGAACACGCCTATGCGTACACCGCCGAAGGCGATCCGAATACCGGCATCGTGATCGGCGACAACGCGGTGATGGTGATCGATACGCAGGCCACGCCGGTGATGGCACAAGACGTGATCCGGCGCATCCGCGAAGTCACCGACAAGCCAATCAAGTACGTCATGCTCAGCCACTACCACGCGGTGCGCGTGCTCGGTGCGTCAGCGTATGCGCCGGAGCACATCATCGCCAGCGACGACACGTTAAGCCTTATCAAGGAACGTGGCGAGCAGGACAAGGCCAGCGAGATCGGGCGCTTTCCGCGCCTGTTTCGCAACGTCGAAACCGTACCCGCCGGCCTGACCTGGCCAACGCTCACGTTCAGCGGCAAGATGACGCTTTGGCTGGGCAAGCTCGAAGTGCAGCTGCTGCAACTCGGGCGCGGCCACACCAAGGGCGACACCGTGGTCTGGCTGCCGCAGGAGCACATCCTGTTCAGCGGCGACCTGGTCGAGTTCGACGCCACGCCCTATGCGGGTGATGCTTACTTCAACGACTGGCCGGCGACGCTGGACCGCATCGCCGCGCTGCAGCCGCAAAAGCTGGTGCCCGGGCGTGGCGCGGCGCTGGAAAACGAAGCCCAGGTCGCCGCCGGTCTGCAAGGCACGCGCGACTTCATCAGCGATGTATTTGCCAGCGTGAAGGCCAGCGCCGCGGCGGGCAAGGATTTGAACGCGGCTTACCGCGAGGCGCTCGCCGCGGTGCGGCCGAAGTACGGCCACTGGGTCATCTTCGACCACTGCATGCCCTTCGACGTCAGCCGCGCCTTCGACGAAGCCACGACGCACCGCGACCCGCGCATCTGGACGGCCGAGCGCGATGTCGAAATGTGGCAAGCGCTCGAAGGTTGAGGCGGCAAGCCGCGCGGGCGCAAGTGACCAGGAGTGAATCGTGCAGCCCGACCTGAATACCGCACCCAACTTCGGCGTGCCCGGCCAGACCTATCGCTACAGCCACATCCCGGGCGACGATTTTTACGAGATGCTGCTTGACGGCCACGCGGGCCTGAGCGACGCGCAGAGTGA
>JAYUSP010000385.1:0-12784 GCA_043755615.1 Betaproteobacteria bacterium | reverse complement strand
TCTTCGCCTTTCGCGACCGCTTCGCGTTGCCGCTGAGCGACGCCGACGTGAGCGCACTGCGTTTTCATCGTCCCGCCGACGGCAGCCCCGAGATGCAGTACCTGCACGCCCGCCGAGCCGCGCTCGGCGGCTATCTGCCCACCCGCAGCAGCAAGGCGCCGCGCCTGCCCGGGCCGAGCGCCGACGATACGTCCCGGCTGATCGAACGCCAGGCCGGCCGCGAGCAGAGCACCACCATGGTCTTCGTCGCCCAGCTCACCGCGCTGCTGCGGGACGAGGCGATCGGCAAACACATCGTGCCCATCGTCGCCGACGAGGCGCGCACCTTCGGCATGCAGAGCCTGTTCCGCAGCATCGGCATCTATGCCGCGATGGGCCAGCTCTACGAGCCCGAGGACAAGGACGAACTGCTCTACTACAAGGAGTCAAAGGACGGCCAAATCCTCGAAGAAGGCATCACCGAGGCGGGCGCCATCAGCAGCTGGATCGCCGCGGCCACGAGCTACAGCACCCACGGCTTGCCGATGCTGCCGTTCTACATCTTCTATTCGTGCTTCGGCTTTCAGCGCATCGGTGACCTGATCTTCTGCGCTGCCGATTCGCGCGCGCGCGGCTTCCTGCTTGGCGCCACCGCGGGCCGCACCACGCTGTCGGGCGAAGGCCTGCAGCACCAGGACGGCACCAGCCTGCTGGCGGCGTCCACCGTGCCGAATTGCCGCGCCTACGACCCGGCATTCGGTTACGAGCTGGTGACCATCGTCGCGCACGGCACAAAGCGCATGCTCGACGAGCAGCGCGACGAGTTTTACTACGTCACGGTGATGAACGAGAGCTACTTGCAGCCGGCCATGCCGCCGGGTGGGGCGGCGCTCGAAGCTGACATCCTGCGCGGCCTGTACCGCCTGCCTGGGCACTCCTCCGATGCCGCGCAGGTTCGACTCGTCGGCGCGGGGGCCATCCTGCTTGAAGTCATCGCTGCGGCACAGTTGCTGGCGCAGGACTTTGGCATCCGCGCCGAGGTCTGGAGTGCCACCAGCTTTGTCGAACTGGCGCGTGACGCGCGCGACGTTCAGCGCCACAACCGGCTGCACCCGATGCAAGAGCCGCGCAGCAGCCATGTCGCACGCTGCCTGGACGGGCTGCTGCCCGTGGTGGCGGCCACCGACTATGTGCGGGCCGTACCGCAGCTCGTCGGCGAGTACGTCAATGCGCCTTACACCACGCTGGGCACCGATGGCTTCGGCCGCAGCGGCACACGCAAGGCCTTGCGCAGCTTCTTCGAGGTGGACCGCTTCCATGTCGCCGTTGCGGCGCTGGAGTCATTGGCTCGCGCCGGCGTGACCGGCAACGAACAGCTCGTACGAGCCATCAGCATTTACGGGCTGGCGGTCGGCGACAGCGCACCTTGGCTGCTCTGAAGCTGTGGAAAAAGTGTCCTCTTGAGCCGCGTGACCTCGCCCAAAAACAATCTTGCGGAGAATCCCGGGGACAGTCACGGGGACAACCTCGCAAATAACCCCGCCACCCGCGCGAGGACAGCGGATTCGATCGCCCCCGCGCCGCTGCGAGCCTCACGCGTGCGGGCGCGGACGATGGCCGCGATCAACGCCGCGGCGATCGAAGTCTTTGCACGCGAAGGGCTCAGCGGCGCATCGACCCAGGCTATCGCCGAGCGTGCCGGCCTGTCCAAGCAGCAGTTGCACTACTACATCGACAGCAAGGAAGCGCTTTACCGTCAGGTGTTGGAAGACGTCATCGACGATTGGATCGGCGTCTTCGGCTTCAACGACGAAGCCCAGGGCCCGCGCAAGGTGTTGACCGATTACCTTCGGCGCAAGATCGTGTTTTCGTTCGAGCAGCCGCTGCGCTCGCGCATTTTTTCGATGGAGATGATGCGCGGTGCGCCGGTGCTGCGGCCGATGTTGACGACGTTCAAGCGTCGCACGGACCAGGCCATTGCGGTGATCCAGAACTGGATCGAGCAAGGCCTGATGGACCGCGTCGATCCACTGTTTCTGCTGTTCAATATCTGGGCCATCACCCAGTTCTATGCCGAGCACGACGTTCAGGTGAGCTACTACAGCGAACGATCGACGTTGACCCTGTCGGACCGCGAAGCGGTCATCACGCAGTGCACCGAATTCATTCTTCGCGGCGCGGGGGTCAAGTGACGACCCTCGTGGCTTACGCGCTGCGCGATCGCCAGTGCACGAGCAGCGCGAAGGTTGCCGCGGAAATCACCAGCGCGATCAACATCGTCGGCGAGGCGATTGCCTGCAGGGCGTGCAGGAGGCCAGTCAACGCCCAGGCCGGCGCGTGGCTCAAGGCGTCCAGCAGCTCGCCTGCGTTGGCCACGCCCGCGTGGGCGGGGTCGGGCGAAAAAATCGCTGCCCCGGCGTTCTGGAACAGGCGATCCAGAAAATCGGTGATCGGCGTGAACCCGGCGATCCGCTGCATGCCGAAGTCGGCCAACGCCAATGCCACCGGCAGCGCCACCAGGCCCCAACTTCTGAAATAAGCGGTAGCGAGCACCAGCAGCAAAATCAGCGGCGACAGCCACAGCATGGCCAGCGGGATGCCGGCAGCCACGCGCAACGCGGTGGCGGCGGCCGCAGGGGCCATCACATGCCAGGGCAGGGCGAGCCATTCGCCGACACCATAGGTTCGCGACACCAGCACCAGCGACGCCACGACGCCGGTGAGCAAGCCGATGCCGATAGCCACCACCGGCACCACGATCAGGTGCACCAGCAGCGGCACGCCCAGGCTCGCGCCATGGCCGACCGGCATCGAAAGCCAGAATTCGTGGGACCGGTCGGCATGGTCGCGCCGGGCCAGGCCTGCGGTCAGGATCAGCGAGGTCGCCCAGAGAATGGCGGTGGTCACGGCGGTCGAGACGCCCAAGCAGATCATCGTCAACATCGTCGGCATCGAGCTGCCCATCTCGGCTTCGAACTCGCCTTTGATGTCGTTCTGGCCGAGCGTGACGATGAGCATCGCCACCACCAGCGGCGCGATCGAAACCATCGCCCAGCCAAAACGGTGCTGCAGCCATTCGCGCTGAACCAGCGCACGCAAGGTATTCATCAGGTGTTGCTCCAGCAAATCAGGTTCAGAACTGCGTGCGGTTGATTTCCGGCCGCCGCGTCAGCGCGACGAACAGGTCGACCAGGCTCGGGCGCAGCCGCGGGCCCAGGGCCTGGATATCCGCCGGCGGTTCACCGTCGAAGAGCGCCGCCTGGCCGCCTTGCACGCGATAGCGCAGCAGCGGGTGGGCGGCCATCACGCGGTCGTTGGCAGCGGGGTCGTGACCGACCGCGACGAAGCGGCGGTCGAGATCGTCCAGACTCATCGACAGCACCAGCTTGCCGTCGTTGAGCATCAGCACGTCGGAGAGCAGGGTTTCGATTTCCTCGACCTGGTGGGTCGAGATCACGACGCTGCGCTCGCCGTCGCACCACTCGTCGATGAGCATTTCGTAGAAGGCCTTGCGCGACAGCACGTCCAGCCCCAGCGTCGGCTCGTCCAGGATCATCAGCCGCGCGTCGATCGAGGCGATCAATGCCAGGTGCGCCTGCACGACCATGCCCTTGGACAGCGCCTTGACCTTGTCGCTCAGGGCCACGCTGGTGCGACCCAGCAGCGTGCGCGCGCGGTCAGCCGAGAAGCGTGGATGCAGCGACTGCATCATCGTGATCAATTCGCTGACGCGGGCCCAGCGCGGCAGCGTCGCAACGTCGGGGATGTAACACGCGGATTGCAGCAGCGCGACCCGATCGCGGCGCGGGTTGAGGCCCAGCACGCTCAAGTCACCGCTGCCTTGCAGCAGGCCGACCATGGCCTTCATCAGCGTCGTCTTGCCGGCGCCGTTGTGCCCGAGCAGGCCGACAACACGCCCCTTGGGAATGTTGAAGCTGACATCGTCGAGTGCGGTCTTGCGCCCGTATTGCAAGCTCAAACCCTGGGCCTGAACCAGAAATTCTGCGGTCTCGCTCATCACTGCAACTCCCAGGTCAATTGTTCGGGGCCGATACCCAGGCGACGCAGACGTGCGCGCAGGCGGGGCCACTCTGCTTCGATAAAGCGGCGCCGCTCGGCGGCGAGCAGCCGGTCACGCGCGCCGACCGTGACGTACAGGCCAAGGCCACGCCGGGTTTCGAGCAGGCCGTCGTCACCAAGCGATTGCAGCGCGCGGTTCACGGTCAGCGGGTTGAGCATGTAGCGGCCGGCGAGTGCCCGCACCGACGGCATCGCGTCGCCTTCGGGCGGCTCGCCGTCGAGCAGATCCTGCGCCAGCATAGTGGCCAGTTGCCGGTAGATCGGCGATGTCGGATCCCAGGTTTGCATTGTCTTGCTGGCTTGCGGCCACCAGGTGTGTTGCTGATGTAGCACACCATAACAGTGGCACCTGCGCGCCGCAGCCGGCTTGCGACAGGCTGCAGCGAACGGCGACAGGCTGCGGCACCGCAGGTTCCGCGCAGCAGGCCGCTGCGCTTGAACTCATTTCATCAGCGTCTGCTCGATGAACTTCACCGTCGCATAGAACTGGAAATCGGCATTCTCCTTGCGGACGAAGCCATGGCCTTCGTTCTCGCCGCGCAAGTACCACACCGGCAGGCCGTTGGCGCGCACCTTGGCGACGATCTGCTCGCTCTCGGTGAAGGGCACGCGCGGATCGTTCTTGCCCTGCACCACGAACAAGGGTTTCCTGATTCGCTCGGCGTTGTTCAGTGGCGCGATACGCTCCAGGAAAGCGCGCATCTGCGGGTCACGTTCATCGCCGTACTCCACGCGGCGCAGGTCGCGCCGGTAGCTTTCGGTATTGGTCAGGAAGCTGACAAAGTTGGACGGCCCGACAACCGAAATGCCGCCGACGATGCGGTCGCTGTAGTGCACCGCCGCCGCCAGCGTCATGTAGCCGCCGTAGCTGCCGCCTTCGATCAAGACCCGAGAAGCATCGAGGTCGGGCTGGGTGGCGATCCAGTCGAGCAAGGCCCCGATGTCCTTCACCGAATCTTCGCGCTTGGCGCCGTTGTCCAGGGTCAGAAAGGTCTTGCCGTAGCCCGACGAGCCGCGCACGTTGGGCTCGATGATCGTGATCCCCATCTCCTGCACGAAGTAGTTCCAGCGGCCCATGAAACCCATCGTGGCCTGGGCCTCGGGGCCGCCATGGATGCTGACGATCACCGGCCGCTTGCCGGCAAAGCGGGCGGGAGGCCGGGTCATCAAACCCGACACCGTCAAGCCGTCGAAGCTTTTCCAGCGCACGATGCTTTGATCAGCGAAGCCCGACGGTTCGACGCCAGGCGGCGCGTAGGCGCGTGTCCATTGCACGTTGCGGCCGCTGGCGGGATCGAGCACAAAGATCTGGCTCGGGCCTTTTGTGCTGTTCAACGAGTAGGCGAGCCCATGCGAGCTGCGGTGAAAAGCCATGTTGTTGTCGATGCCGCCGGCTGGCAGCGCCGGCGCGTTCAACTCCTTCAGTGATTGCGCATCGAACAGGCGCAACTCGTCGCGGCCGTCGTGGTTGATCTGCGCGGCAAGCCAGCGCCCGTCGTCCGACGCCGCGGCGCCGCTCACGTCCCACGGAATGTGGCTTGTCATGCGCGTCAGCGCACCGCTGGCCAGGTCCAGCGACATGCCTTCGCGGAACTCGCCGGCACGGTCGCTGACGATGAACAGGCGCTTGCCATCTTTCGAGAAACCGCCGGCAAAATGCGTGGCCTTGACGTTTTCTCCCGGCGCCGGCAAGACTTGGCGCCGCGCGCCGTTGCTCATGTCGATGAGCCAAACCTGCGACTCGTTGGCCGACAGGTAGCGGATGAACGCGACCCAGCGCTCGTCGTCTGAAATGTCGCCGGCAAACCAGCCCGGCCCGGGCAGTTCGGCCAACTGTCGCTTGTTTTGCGGTTGGGCCGGGTCGACCAGCCATAGCGCCGTGTTGATCGTTGCGCGTGTGCCGCCTTGTGCGGTGCGGTCCAGTGGCACCGAGGTGACCATCAGCTGTGACGAGCGCCGCAGCCAGCCGGCCATCGAATGGGCTTCGTCCGGGTTGGTCAGCAGCGTGGTCTGGCGCGTGGGCACGTCAAGGCGGTAGATCTGGTTGGCTTCGTCGCCGCCCTTGGCGCGCTCAAAGACGATGTAGCGGCCATCGCGCGGCTCGTAGCTGGCGCGGGCCACGCGTTCGCCGCCGTCGGTCAGTTGCATCAGCTCGCCCATCGGTCTGTCGAGGCGGTAGATCTGCGACACGCTGTCGCCGGCCTTGCGGTGCGCCACCAACATCTCGCTGCGCTTAGGGTGCCAATCGACGAAGCTATGGCCGCGGAAGTCGGTGTAGCGCGCCACCCGCTCGACCAGCGAGCTCGGGATCGGCGGGATGCCTTGTGCCAACAGATTGACGTTCGGCGGCAGCACCGTATCGGCCGGCGGCGTCGACGAAGTCGTCGCGCAGGCAGCGAGCAGGGTTGCGATGCTGATAGCAACCGCGATGGGCGCCAAGGCACGAGCGAGAGCGAAAGCAGATTGAGGCACTTTGCAGTTCTCCTGGGGGTGTCGCGTGCGGGCCGTGGCGGGCCGCACGCGGGCCGTTGTGTGGCGCGGGCCGGATTGTCCAGCAGCGGCGCCTGGCAAGGCTACATCGACGCCGACAGCATCTCGCGGTAGTCGTCGCGCGTGGCGATGCGCGGGTTGGTCTTGTGGCAATGGTCGGCCATCGCACCGTCGATGACACGCTCGAAGAGGTCCGGCGTGACGCCCATCGCGGCCAGCCCGCTGGGCAGGCCGAGGCGGGCGTTGATCTCGCGCAGCGCCTGGCTAAGCTCGCTGCCGCGGCTGTCGCAACTGCCGATGCCCACCGCCTGTGCCAAACGCTGCAAGCGCTGCTCGCGCACGATCGAGTCGGCCTGCGCGTTGAACTTCACCACCGCCGGCAGGAACATTGCGTTGAGCGTGCCGTGGTGCAGCCGCGGGTTGACGCCGCCCAGGCTGTGGCTCAGCGAATGCACGCAGCCCAGGCCCTTCTGGAACGCCAACGCACCTTGCATGCTCGCGCTCATCATGTTCCAGCGCGCATCGCGGTCGCCGCCGTTGCGCGTGGCGCGCTCGATAAACGACCAGCCGCGCGCCAAGCCGTCCAGCGCAATGCCGTCCGCGGGCGGGTTCACAGCAGGTGCCATGAAGGTTTCCATGCAATGCGCGATCGCATCCATGCCGGTCGCGGCGGTCAGCGTCGAAGGCAGGCCGAGTGTCAGCGCCGGATCGAGGATCGCGGTCTTGGGCACCAGGTGCCAGGAATGAAAACCGAGCTTGCGACCATCGTCGACGATGAGGATCGCGCCGCGCGCCACTTCGCTGCCGGTGCCGGCGGTCGTCGGCACCGCGATCAGCGGCGCGACCCGTTCGCTGATCTTCGGGCTGCCACCTTCGATGGTGGCGTAGGTCTTCAGCGCGCCTTCGTGGGTGGCCATGACTGCCACTCCTTTGGCCAGGTCGATGCTCGAGCCGCCGCCCACCGCGATGAGGCCGTCGCAGCCATGGGCGCGGTAGGCCGCGGTGGCGGCGCGCACCGCGGCTTCAGTCGGGTTGGACGGCGTACCGTCGAAGACTGCGTGGTCAAAATCGCCCAGCGCATCGGTCGCCAGCGCCAGCACACCCGCCGCGCGCACCCCGGCGTCGGTGACGACGAGCGGCTTTTTCATGCCGACCCGGGCGCATTCGGCAGGCAACAGGCTGACGGTGCCGAAGTCGAGGTGGATCTGGGTGACGTAGTAGATGAAGGCCATATGCGTCGGGCTCGTCAGGTCAGCGGTGCGGCAGTATCGCCTCGCGTGCGCTGCTGTGCGTTGCCTGCGTTGTGTGCGCTGCTTGCGCTGCCTGCGTTGGGCCTCAGCGCGGCGCCGCATGCGCGTCGATGTAGCGGTCGTGAAGACCCATCCCGACCAGCATCGCGACGATAAAACCCAACGCCTCGAGCGACCCCGAACCGGCGGCCACGATTACCGGCCCCGGGCAGAACCCGGCGATGCCCCAGCCGATGCCGAACAGCACGCCCCCCAGCACCAGCCGCCGATCGATGCTGTTGTTGGCCGGCAGCTCGATCGGCGCGCCGGTCCACGAGCGCGGCTGCCGCCTGGCCTGTGCAAAAGCGACGACGCCGACCACGATCGCGCCGCCCATCACGAGTGCAAGGCTGGGGTCCCAGGCGCCGAAGAAGTCCAGAAAACCCTTGACTTTGGCCGGGTCGGTCATGCCGCCGGCGATCAGGCCAATGCCGAAGATCAAGCCGCTGGCGATGGCAAGGATCGAGTTCATTGCCGCTCCTCAAAAAAGATGTCGGAGCACAAAGACCGCTGCCGCACCGGCGCCGATGAAGGCCAGCACATTGGCCAGCGAGCGCGGCGAAAACCGGCTCAAGCCGCAGACACCGTGGCCGCTGGTGCAGCCGTTGCCCATGCGCACGCCGATGCCGACGAGCAACCCGGCGACCACCAGGCCGAGCCAGCCGACATCGAGCCGCACGGGCGGCAGCGGCGCCACCATTCGCCACAGCCAGGGCGCCAGCAGCAGGCCGGCGATGAATAACAGCCGGCTGCGCTCGGGCCGCAGGCTGGTGCCGGACAGCACCGCACGCAGCGGGCTGGCGACGATGCCCGCGATGCCCGCGATGCGGCCGTTGCCCAGGATGTAGATCGCCGAAGCCAGGCCGATGAGCAGGCCCCCGACCAACGAAGCCGCAGGCGTGAATGCATTCCAGTCGATGGTCATCAGCGGTTCCTTTATAAGTCCCCGATTATGTAATAGTCGCGCTCAGCACACCGCCAGTGCACGTATCACGGAGATCGAACGATGACTGCTGCCAGCGTCCAGACCTTTTTTGATCCGGTCACCTGCACCGCGACCCACGTCATTGCCTGCCTCGAAACCGGCGTTGCGGCGATCGTCGACAGCGTGCTGGATTTCGAGGCGAAATCCGGGCGCACGTCCACCGTTTCGGCCGACAAGGTGCTGGCTCATGTCGGCGAAGGTGGCTTGACGGTCGCCTGGCATCTGGAAACCCACGCCCACGCCGACCACCTGTCGGCAGCTCCGTATCTGCAAGGACATGTCGGCGGCAAGATCGCCATCGGCCGCCAGATCTGCGCGACGCAGGCGGTTTTCAAGCGCATCTTCAACGCCACCGACCTGGCCACCGACGGTTCGCAGTTCGACCATCTATTTGAGGCCGATGAGGTTTTTTCGATCGGCAACCTGCACGCCGTGGCGCTGCACACACCAGGGCATACACCGGCCTGCATCAGCTACCTGGTCGGCGACGACGTCTTCATCGGCGACACGCTGTTCATGCCGGACTACGGCAGCGCCCGCTGCGACTTCCCCGGCGGCGACGCGCGTGCGCTGTACCAGTCGATCCGCAGGCTGCTGGCCCTGCCCGGCACGACCCGCATGCACCTGTGCCACGACTATTCACCCGGCGGCCGCGAGGCGGCTTGGGTCACGACGGTGGCCACGCAGCAAGCAGCCAACTTGCATGCCCACCGGGGCATCGGCGAAGCGGAATTTGTCGCGATGCGCAATGCCCGCGACAAGACCCTGGGCGTGCCGGCGCTGCTGCTGCCGGCGATCCAGGTCAACATCCGCGCTGGCCGCTTGCCGCCGGCCGAAGACAACGGCACGCGGTACCTGAAGATCCCGCTGAACGTGATTTGAAGGCGCTTCGTCGAGCGCCTCGGGGTAATCCCGCTGGAGCGAAACTTCATTAAAGTCTAATATTGGCATCTGCTGATATATGACTTCGTTTCCCGACTCCCTCTGATGCAGGCCTACGCCATGCAGCCCGGTCGCTTGATCAAAGCGCCGGAAAACTTCATCACCGGCAGCGCCGGCGTGCAACGTGTCATTGCACAAAGCAAGCAGGGCCGACGCGACTTCATTCGTGCCGCATTTGCTGCCGCGGCGTCGTCAGCCGTTGCGGGTGCAGCCACCGCGGCGGCATCACCCGCCGGCCAGGGAGACCCCAATATCCTTGAGCTGCCTGAACACAGCCGCGGCCTTGGGCAGCCGGTGGTCACCGACGGCTACGGCAGGCCTTCGCGATTCGAGGCCAACGTACAGCGCCGGCAGAGCCCGGGCCTGACGCAGACGACGCAGGCGTCGGTGTCGTTTGCGCCGCTGCAGTCGCTGTTTGGCATCGTCACGCCGTCGGGCCTGCACTTCGAGCGCCACCACCAGGGCTGGTGGGACATCGACCCGTCCAAACACCGGCTGATGGTCAACGGCAGCGACACCAAAATCGTACAAAAACCGGTCGTCTTCACCGTCGATGAGCTGATGCGGCTGCCGTCGGTGAGCCGATTTCATTTCATCGAATGTGGCGCCAATACCGGCATGGAGTGGGGCAACGTCGCGGTGCCGACCTGCCAGTACAGCCACGGCATGCTGAGTTGCAGCGAATTTACCGGCGTGCCGCTGAAGACCCTGCTCGACATGGCCGGCGTCGACTACCGGCGCGGCCGCTATGTGCTTGCCGAAGGCGCCGACGGTTCGTCGATGACACGCACCGTGCCGATGGCGCTGGTCGAGAGCGGCGAAGTGTTCGTCGCCTACGGCCAGAACGGCGAAATGCTGCGGCCCGAAAACGGCTACCCGCTGCGGCTGGTAGTGCCGGGTGTGCAGGGCGTGAGTTGGGTCAAATACCTGCGCCGCATCGAGGTCGGCGACCAACCCTATGGCAGCAAAGACGAAGTGCTGCACTACCTCGACCTGATGCCCGGTGGCCTGCACCGGCAATACACCAGCACGCAGGAATGCAAGAGCGTGGTCACGACACCATCGGGCGGGCAGGTGCTGCTCGACAAGGGCTACTACTGCTTGAGCGGCCTGGCCTGGTCGGGCCGCGGCAAGGTGCGCCGCGTCGACGTGTCGGTGGATGGCGGCCGCAACTGGCGCGCAGCGCGACTGCAAGCGCCGGTGATGGACAAATGCCTGACGCGGTTCAACCTCGACTGGGCCTGGGACGGCCAACCTGCGCTGGTGCAGAGTCGCGCCACCGACGAGACCGGCTATGTGCAGCCGAGTTATCGGCAACTGCGTGCCGTGCGCGGTTCGCGGTCGATCTATCACAACAACGCCATCCAGACCTGGTTGGTGCAGGCCAGCGGCGAAGTGCGCAATGTCCAGCTTTCGTGACGCTGGCGTGGTGCTGCTGTGGGCCTGGGTGGCCGCGGCTGCGGCGGGCCAAGGCGTCGCACCCGCGGTTTATGCAGGCATCGGCCGCGCCGCGACGCAGGCGGAGATTCAGGCCTGGGACATCGACGTGCGGCCCGATTTCAAAGGCCTTCCGGCGGGTGCCGGCAGCGTCGCCGACGGCATGAAGTTGTGGGAAGCCCAATGTGCGTCTTGCCACGGCGTCTTCGGCGAAAGCAACGAGGTCTTTGCGCCGATCGTCGGTGGCACGGCCAAGGCTGACATCAGCACAGGGCGCGTCGCGCGCCTGACCGATGCGAGTTATCCCGGGCGCACGACGCTGATGAAACTGAGCTCGCTGTCGACGTTGTGGGACTACATCCATCGCGCGATGCCGTGGACGGCGCCGAAGACCTTGAAGCCAGATGAGGTTTATGCGGTCACGGCCTACATCCTCAACCTCGGCGGCGTCGTGCCCGACGGTTTTGTGCTCTCCAACCGCAACGTCGCCGAAGTGCAGGGCTGGCTGCCCAACCGCAACGGTATGACCACCGCGCATGCCTTGTGGCCGGGGGCACGTGCACGCCAGACTCGCCCCGACGTGACGGCGGTGGCCTGCATGAAGGATTGCGCCACCGAAGCCACGGTCGCGTCCTTGCTGCCCGAACATGCCCGCAATGCGCATGGCAACCTTGCCGAGCAAAACCGCCATGTCGGTGCCCAACGAGGTGCCGATACGAGCCAGCCGGGTAGGGATGGTGTGCCGTTGTCCGCA
Source organism: Betaproteobacteria bacterium (assembly GCA_043755615.1). GTDB lineage: Bacteria > Pseudomonadota > Gammaproteobacteria > Burkholderiales > Burkholderiaceae_C > Rubrivivax. The sequence goes on along the minus strand of JAYUSP010000385.1, from coordinate 828 downwards.
CGAACCGCCACACCCGCACCCACAATGCCATCGGCGCAGGCACCACCGGCCGCCGCGGGGCTGGCCATCGCGCGCAAATACGCTTGCACGCTGTGCCACGGCGCCGAGACCCGACTCGTCGGCCCGGGCTTCAACGAGATCGCCGCGCGCTACGCCGGCCGCAGCGATGCAGCGTCGTATCTGGCCGGCCGCATCGCCGCCGGCAGCGTCGGCATCTGGGGTGCGGTAGCGATGCCGGCGCAAAGCCTGCCGGCGGCCGATGCACAATCGATCTCAAGGTGGCTGGCCGATGGTGCGCCGCGTTAACGGTTCTGATAGCAGATGAAGGAGTTCACGATGAAATCCCGCCGACAGGTCTTGCTGCGCTCGACGCAGGTCGCCGCGATGCTCGCCAGCCTGGGCTTGCTGCCCGCTGCCGCGCAGGCGCAAGTGCAAACGCAAACTGCCGGCTTCAATGCCGCCGCGTTTGACGCCAAGACGATCGCCGATGTGATGAAGGCCCTCGGCGCCGCGGCGCCGGTGGCCAGCAAGGACGTCATCGTCACCGGCCCCGACATCGCCGAAAACGGCGCCGTCGTGCCGATTGGCGCATCCACTGCCTTGCCCGGTGTGAAGCGGCTGCTGCTGCTGGTGGAAAAGAACCCGTCGCTGCTGTCAGCGATCTTCGACGTCACCGACGCCGTCGACGCAAACGTGCTGGCGCGCGTGAAGATGGGTCAGTCGTCGAACGTCATTGCGGTGGCGATCATGGGCGACGGCAAGGTTCTGTACGCGCAGAAAGAAGTCAAGGTCACGCTTGGCGGTTGCGGCGGCTGAGCCAACACTACA
>JAYUSP010000384.1:0-12796 GCA_043755615.1 Betaproteobacteria bacterium | reverse complement strand
CCAGCGCGCCGGTGTGGCCGTTGCCGGTGTCGAATACCGCGACCATGATCGACGACCTCTGGCACGCCACGATCAACGGCCGCGGCCAGATGTACCTGGCCACTGACGCGACGAATACCGCCATCGCGATCCAATCCGGCCTCAACGACATCCTCAGCGCCAACGGTGCGCAAGGCGGCGTGGCGGTGAGCACGGTGAACCTGCCGCGTGGTGATTCACGCGCCTATTTCGGCCGCTACAACCCGGCCGGCTGGGCCGGCGACCTGACCGCCAACCCGGTCGATGCGACCACCGGCGCGATCTCGACCACCACCGTCTGGTCGACCTCGGCGCTGCTCGACGCGCGGGCATGGGGCACCCGCGTCATCGCCAGCTACAGCGGCGCGGCCGGCGTCTCGTTTTCAGAGGCCGCCGTCGGCGCCAGCGTCAACCCGGCGTCGGCCTGGGGCACGACGTCGGAGGTCATGGCCTATCTGCGCGGCGACCGCACGCATGAAGGCACCAAGTTCCGCCGCCGCACCAGTCTGATGGGCGCGGTGATCAACTCCGAGCCCGCGGTCGACCGCGACCTCGGCGTTGTTTATGTCGCGTCCGGCGAAGGCATGCTGCACGCGGTGGACAGCCGCGGCGCCGACGCCGGCAAGGAGCTCTGGGCCTTTGTGCCGCGTGACGTGCTCGCCGATATCGGCCAGACCAGCGAGCGCGGTTATGCCTTCAAGACCAAGCTCGACGGCTCGCCGGTGGTGCGCAAGATCGGCAGCACAAAATTGCTCGTGGCCGGCATGGGCGTTGCGGGGCGCACCTACTACGCACTCGACGTGACGGCCCCGCGCGGGCTGGACGAAGCCGGTCTGGCGGCCAAAGTGAAATGGGAATTCCCCGCCGTCGGCGATGCCACGACCCTGTCCAAGATGGGCCAAGCGCTGGGCCGGCCGGCGATCGTCAAGGTCGGCGCGAGCTGGGTCGTGCTCGTGACTTCGGGCTACAACAACACCTTCGACGGCAAGGGCCGCCTGTGGGTGCTGAATGCCGACACCGGCGCGGTGATCAAGGAGTACGTCAGCGCCGACGGCTCGCTCGCCACTGAAGCCGGCCTGACCCATATGTCACCGTTTTCCGAGAGCAATGGCACGGTGCGTTATGTCTACGCCGGCGACCTGCTCGGCAACGTGTTGCGCTTCGACCTCGACCTGTTGCCCGGCGCCAGCGGTGCGGTCAACAAGATCGCCCAGCTTCGCGGGCCGACCGGCGCGGTACAGCCGGTCACGACGGCGCCGGAGCTGATCCTGCACAAGGGCCAGCGGGTGGTGTTTGTCGGCACCGGGCGCCTGCTCGATATCGGCGACTTCGGCAACTCCGCGGTGCAGACGATGTACGCCATCACCGACGGCGCGACGCTGGCCAATGCGCGCAGCTCGCTGCTGCCACAGACCTACAACGCAGCCACCGACACCGTCACCGGCACGGTGGTGAACTGGGCCACCCAGCGCGGCTGGTACTTCGACCTGCCCGCCGGCCAGCAGGCCAACACCCAACCAACGATTGCTTATGGCGCCCTGGCTTTCACCGCCAACTTCAACGGCGGCGCCGACTGCACGGCAAAGTCGCACCTGTACCTGGTCGACACGCTGTCGGGCCAGAAGGTCACCGAAGCCGACTTCGTCAGCCTGACCTTGTCGGACACCAGCAACTCGTCGGCGGTGACCGCGCTGCGCACGATCGGCGGCAGCTCGGGCGACCCGCCGCTGCCGGGGGGCCCGCCGCCAACGCCCGACTGCAACAACCGCATCGTCGGTGCCGGCCAGGATTCAGATGGCAACCCGTGGAAGAAAAAGCTCATCTGCGGCGCCAAGATCCTGCCGGCGAAAAACGCCTGGCGAGAGGTTCGCCGGTAGCGCGGGCCAGGCTGCGGTGCAGCTGCAGCTGCAGCTGCAGATGCGGCTGCGAGTGCGGCTGCAAATCTGGCCGCGGCGGGCAGCATCCGCCGCCGCTGTCAAACGCCCCAAACGATCGGCACTGCCGCCGCCTGCGCGCGTTGCAGCATCTCGACCAGTGGCCACACCCGGCGGCGCAGCGAGACCACGCTGTCGGGGTCGCCGTCGCTGCGTCGCCCATCGCCGGCAACCGCAACCGCAGCCGCACCCCCACCCGCATCGGCATCGGCGGCCTGGCGCAGCGCGCTGATCGCCGCGGCCAAGTCGGCGACCTCGATGATGCCCTGGGCCGCCGGCTCGCGGCCGAGCAGGCGAAGCACCGCGTCACCATGCGCGCCGAGCATGATGATGTCGCCGCTAGCCTTGCTCTTGAATTTGTAGATCATTGCCGCGCCCGGAGTTCAATGAGGCGATTGTGCCGCGGCGTGGCATCGGGCCAGGCGCCTCAAGCGCGCGTCGAACGCAGCAGCCCGGCAGCCCGCCAGCGGATCAGGCGCGGACCAGCCTGACGTGCGGGCTGCGGCCTTCGCGTTGCGCGCCGCTGCCGGCCGGCGTCTGTGCCGACAGCCGCGCCGCCGTCGGCAGGCGGTCGACAAAACGCGCCGCGTCCAACGCCGGTGCGAACAAAAAACCCTGGAACTGGCCGCAGCCAGCATGCTGCAAAAACGCGCGCTGGCCTTCGGTCTCGACCCCTTCGGCGATGACCCTGATGCCCAGCGCCTGCGCCATCTGAAGGATCGCGCGCACGATGCTTGCATCGCTTTCGTCACTCGGCAGGCCCTGCACAAAACTGCGATCGATCTTGAGCTTGTCGATCGGAAACCGCTTCAGGTAGGCCAGGCTCGAATAGCCGGTGCCGAAGTCGTCGATCGACAGCTTGACACCCAGCCGCGCCAGCGCGTTCAGGCGATTCAACGTGTCCTCGGCGTCGTGCACCAGGATCGATTCGGTGAGCTCGAGTTCGAGCCAGCGCGGCTCCAGGCCATGCGCTGCGAGCACGGTGGCGACACGGTCGACAAAACCCGGCTGCTGGAACTGCAGCGCCGAAACGTTGATCGCCACCGGCAGCTCGTGGCCCTGGTCGCGCCAGGCCGCAGCCTGCCGCACCGCCTGGCCCATGACCCAGTCGCCGATGGCGATGATGAAGCCGGTCTCTTCTGCTACCGGGATGAATCGGCCCGGCGAGATGTCACCGAGCTCGGCATCGCGCCAGCGCAGCAGCGCTTCGGCACCGACCACCGCGCCAGTGTTGAGGTCGACCTGCGGCTGGTAGTGCAACCGGAAGCGCTGCGCTGCCAGCGCCTGGCGCATCGCATGATCCAGCCGCATATTCGCACGCCGGTCGACCTTGCCACGCGCCGGGCTGATGCGCCAGCTCGCACGGCCGGCCTGCTTGACCAGGCGCACCGCCGATTCGGCGTGGTGCATCAATTCGTCGAGGTCGGCGCCATGCTGGGGAAAGAGCGCAATGCCGACACTGCAAGTGACGGTGAAGGCCGCGCCGTCGACGGTGCAGGGCTGCGCGACCGAGTCGAGCACGCGCCGCGCGGCGATCTCGGCGGCGACGACATCGGCGCGGTGCACGAGCAGCGCAAACTGGTCGCCACCGATGCGCGCCGTGAGGTCGCCGTCGCGGGTGCAACTGCGCAGCCGCTGCGTGACTTCGCGCAGCACCTGGTCGCCAGTATCGGTGCCAAAACCTTCGTTGATCGCGCGAAAGCGGTCGAGGTCGACGAGCAGCAACGCAAACGGCGGCGGCTCGCCGGCCAGGCCCGAGCTGGCGGCGCTGATGCGATCCGCGAGTTCGCCGCGGTTGGCCAGGCCGGTCAGCGCATCGGTGTGCGAAAGCTCATGGATGCGCTGGTCGGCAGCGACACGCTCGGTCAGGTCGCGAAACGAATAAACCCGCCCCATCGGCCGCCCGCGCAGCCACAGAGGCCGCGCGACACGCTCGAAGACCTGCCCCGTGTGCAGTTCCAGTCGGTCCACGGCCTGCGCCGTGCTGGCGTCGGCGATCGCACTCAGCCGGCGCTGATACGCGTCACCATGTTCGACGCTGCGGCGCAGCCAGTCGTGCACCAGCTCGTGTTGGGGCGCGCCGGCGGCCAGGTCCGCGGGCAGCGCCCAAAGCTCGGCGAAGCGGCCGTTGAAGGCGCGGATGCGGCCGGCCAGGTCGGTGACCAGGATGCCGTCGGCGGTGGCCTCCAGCGTGGCCTGCAATTCGGCCAGCGCCAGCTCACGGCGGTCTTCGGCATCGCGGGTCGCGGTGCGGTCGACGAACATCATCATGTAGTGGCTCGCGCCGGTGGCAGGCGCTTGGGTGACGGCGACTGCCGCTGCGTGCAGGACCGGCCGGATGCTGCGGCTGACATGCAGGCTGCCACCCTCCGGCGCAACCAAAGCGGTCTCGGATTCCAGCGACGCCACCACGCCGGCGGCGGCGTCGTGCCAATAGGCTTCGTCTTCAGGCGTCGGCAACAGCGCTGCGGCTGCTTCACCGAGCAGTGCGCCGGGCGCGCGCCCCAGCAGTTGGTGCACCGCGGCGTTGGCCGCCACGACACGCAGCGAGCTGGCGTCGACCAGGCATGCCGGCTGCGGCAGGCTCGACAGCAGCGTCGACCAGTCCGGGGCGCAGATGGCGGTCAACCAGGCTCCTCGGCGGCCGTGCGCGCCGCGACCGGGCCGGCCGCTTCAAAGTAGTACAGAACGCGCGGCCGCGGCGCCAGGTACTCCAGTGCCGCCGCAGGCAATTGCGCCGCGCGCACGCTGCGCCGGATGCCCAGATCGGGCGTACTTTCCAGATTCAGGTGCAGGGCCTGCGAGGCCGGCATTTTGGCATCGTGGACCAGCACGCGCGGCTTCAGCGGGCGCGACGAATTCACCGTCACCACGATCGCATACCGGTCGTCGGTGAGCTGCACCACCGACCCCGCCGGATAGACGCCCATCATGCGGATGAAGCCGTTGAGCATCGCGGCGTCGAACTTGCTGCGGTTCTGCGAAAACATCGCCGACAGGGCTTCGTGCGGTGTCATCGCGCGGGCCAGCACCGGCGGGTTGCACAGGTTGTCGAAGCGGTTCACCAGCGCCACGATGCGCGCGCCGACACAGATCCGCTCAGCCGCAAGCTTGAGCGGGAAGCCGCTGCCGTCGGCATGTTCGTGATGCTGCGCCAGCACCAGTGCCGCGCCTGGCGACAACGCCATGCGGCGGGCCTGCGCGACGCCATGCGCCACATGCTCGCAGTAGGCATGCATCTGCGCGCTCGAAAACGATTCGTCAACATGGCGCAGGCGCTCGGCGAGGTCGAGTTTGCCAACGTCGTGCAGCATCGCCCCGACCCCGATATCGAGCATCTCCTGCTCGCCTAGGCCAAAACTGCGGCCCATCAGCAGCGAGATCACCGCGACATTCATCGCGTGCGCTCCCGCGCTGTCACCGGCCGCGGTATTGAGCACGCGGATGCACATCTCCTGCGCGCCGAGCATCTTGTCCAGCAACGCGCTTGTCAGCGACTCGGTTTGAGCCCGCGCGCGGGCGGGGTCGGCCGCGACCTGGCCCAGGGCCTGACGCCAACTGTTGCTGGCCTCGGCGTATTGCGCCTCGCACAGCCGCGTCGCCTGGCGTTGCTGATCGAGCTGCGCCTGGCGCGTTTGCGCCACGGCCTGTTCGGCCTGTTCGGCAGCGGTCAAGGCTTTTGACTCGGCCGGCGCGGGTGCCACCACCGCGGCCATCACCGCGGCCACCACCGGAGCAGCCGCCGGCGGCGCCGCGGGGTCGCTCTTTTCCGGCGCCCAGCGCAGCGCCTTCAGGCCCAGGCCGCGGATCGTCTCGATCTGGTCGGGCGTGCTGATCTTGAAGCTCGACAAGGGAAAAGGGTGCGACATCCAGCCCAGGTCGAGATGCACAAACATCCCGACCCGCAACTCGCCGACCGCAACCGTATTTGACATGCACCGATTCCAGGAGTGGAAAAACCGACCGGGCGGCCTGGAGGCCCCCGCCCCTGCTTCTTCGGCCACAGTGGCGCGCAACTTGACGCTCCCAGAGCCTCCCACAGCGCCGGGCAAGCGGTGGCGGTGCGGTCGGGTGTGCATAAATCACTGCTTGTGGCGGGCAGTGACGCGGACGGGGGCGGTGGTCGTGGGACACAGGATCGGCGCAGCGACACGAGTGCAGTCGCCAACACTGCAACCGCGCTGACGACGTGACGGCGGGTGCGGTCGGGTGCGGTCGGGTGCGTGGTGATCAGCGCTTATGCGCCAGCGTGCGTCCGTCGCCGATGTGCAGCAGCGACAGGTCGATGCGCTGGTCGGGGTGCAGCTTGGTGTTGAGCTGCTGCAGGGCCGGCGTACCGGCGTCGGTGGCTTCGCGCGCGACGCTGCCGCTCCACAGCGGTGTAGTCGATCGCGATCAGGCAGTCGAGCGTGTCGTCGACGTTCAGGCTGCGGCGTGTCGTGGCGCCTACCAGCGGTTGCGCAGCTCGCGCAATTTGACGAACACCGTCATCGGATCGGGTCTTTCTGGCAGCTCGGGGAAAATAGTCCGCAACTGCGCGATCACACTCGCACTGCCCAGGCGCATGAAGGTATTGAACTGCTTTTCTTCGCCGAGCGTCGTCACGCGGGCGTTGGCCGGATCTTGCGCCGCCGCTTCGGGCAAGAGCGCCCGTGCGGCCGCGTTGTCGGGCTCGCGGGCGAGCGTGAACTTCAGGTTGTTCTCGATGTAGTCGTGGCCGGGATAGATCCGCGTGTTGTCGGGCAGCCTGACGATCTGGTCGACAAAGGTCGTGTACAGGTCTTGTGCATTGCCGCCGTTGTGGCAGTTGCCGGCGCCGGCGTTAAAGAGCGTGTCGCCGGAAAACAGCGCCGGCTGCTCGCTGTGCGAGCGCAGGCAGATGTGGCACATCGTGTGGCCGGGCGTGTCCAGGCATTCCAGCTCAACCGTGCGGCCGACCTTGATCACGTCACCGGCCTGGACACCGCGGTCGACACCCGGGATGTGTGCGCCGGCCAGGTGGTGCGCGATCAGCCTGGCGCCGGTGGCGGCAATCACCGCCGCATTGCCACCGGTATGGTCGTGGTGTTCATGGGTATTGAGCACCTGGGTGATCTGCCAGCCCCGCGCCTTGGCCGCGGCCAGGCACTTGTGGTGATCGAGCGGGTCGATCGCCAGCGCCTCACCGTTTTCAGGGCAGGCGACCAGATAGTTGTAGTTGCGGTAGGCGTTGCCGGTCCAGATGCGCTCGACGATCATCGTGGCCTTTCAAGGGGTGGTCGGGAATGTAGAAACGGTCATCTTGCACGCTGCCGAGGCGATAGGTCCCGCATCGAGCTGTCGTTGCGTCTGGTCCAATGCCGGATTTTGTTGGAGGCGGCTGGCCCTGATGATGACTCCCCTGCGCTATCTCGCGGGCTACGCGCCGAAGTTGATTGCCCAGGTGCAGGCGCTGATCGACGACGGCCGCCTGGCGACGTCGGTGCAGCTGCGCCATCAGCAGGGCCACGAGGTGCGCAGCGACCGCGCGCTGCACGCGTATGTCGATGCGATGCGGCTGGAATTTCTGCGCAATTCAGCCCCGCTGGCGAAGGTTGTCTTTGACAACAAGCTGCACGTCGTCCAGCAGGCACTCGGCACGCACAGCAAGGTCTCGCGGGTGCAGGGCAACCGGCTCGTCGCCAAGCGCGAAATCCGCATCGCCAGCGTCTTCCGGCAAGCGCCGGCCGACTTCTTGCGGATGATCGCCGTGCATGAACTGGCGCACCTGAAAGAGCGCGAGCACAACAAGGCGTTTTACGCACTGTGCACGCATATGGAGCCGGCCTACCACGCGCTCGAGTTCGACCTGCGGCTGTGGCTGACGGCGCGCGATCTCGATGGCGCGCGGGGCTGAGCGCCAGCCGGGCGCCCAGGCCCGCGACGATGCTTTTGGCACTCAGCGCGTGGCCGCGGGCGCGATGGCAAAAAGATCCTTGTACTGCCGCGGCTGCGAGCGCCAATACTGCGGCGGCGCCGTGACCCGGGCGCCGAGTTGTGCGGCCGCATGCCAGGGCCAGCGCGGGTTGTAGAGCATCGCCCTGGCCAGCGCGACGGCATCGGCATCGCCTCGGGCGAGGATGCCTTGCGCCTGCTCGGGCTCGGTGATCAGGCCGACGGCAATCGTCGGCAGGCCGACTTCGGCTTTCACGCGCCGCGCCAGAGGCACTTGAAAACCCGGGCCGGCCGCAATCTGCTGCTGCGGCGACACCCCGCCGCTGGAGACGTGGATCGCCGCGCAGCCGCGCGCCTTGAGCGCCTGCGACAACGCCACCGTACTCTCGATGTCCCAGCCGCCTTCGACCCAGTCGGTCGCCGACAGGCGCACCCACACCGGGCGCTCGGGGGCGAAGGCTAGGCGCACCGCGTCGAAGACCTCGAGCGGAAAGCGCATCCGGTTTTCCAGCCGGCCGCCGTAGGCATCATTTCGATGGTTAGCCAGTGGCGACAGAAATTCATGCAGCAGATAACCATGCGCGGCGTGGATCTCCAGGCCGTCCAGCCCGAGCCGAGAGGCGCGCCGCGCGGCGTCGGCAAAAGCGCCGCGCAGCGCTTGCAGGCCGGCGTGGTCCAGCGCGGTGGGCGGCACATCGTGGGCCAGGTGCGGCAGCGCCGACGGCGCCACGGCCTGCCAGCCACCAGTCTCGCTGACGCCGATCTGCGAGCCGCCCTGCCAGGGCACGCGGCTCGATGCCTTGCGCCCGGCATGCGCGAGTTGCAGCGCAATCTTGATCGGCGAATGGGCGCGCATCGCCGCCAGCACCTGCGCCAGGCCGGCTTCGTTGGCGTCGCTGTAGAGACCCAGGTCGCCTGCCGAGATGCGCCCCTGCGCGGACACCGCGGTGGCTTCGATGACAAGCAGCCCGGCCCCCGAAAGCGCGAGCTGGCCCAGGTGCATCAAATGCCAGTCACCGGGCGTGCCTTCGCTGGCCGAGTACTGGCACATCGGCGCGACGACGATGCGGTTAACCAGGGCCAGGTTGCCGATTTGCAGGGGGTCGAAAAGCAGGGGCATGCCCCGACTCTAGCCGGCGCGATGGCCGGCGCCGGACGCGCTCAGCGATAAAACGCTTCGACCCGGCCCTTCAACTTCATCATCAGCGGTTTGCCCTTGCGGTCCAGCGCGCGGCCCGCGGGGATCTTGACCCAGCCCTCGCTGATGCAGTACTCCTCGACATCACGCCGCTCGACGCCGTTGAAGCGGATGCCGATGTCGTGCTCGAAAACCGCAGCGACGTGATGCGGGCTGCCGGGTTCGGCCGACAGGCGGTCGGGCAGCGGCGGGGTTTCTTTGAGGTCGGTCGTGGGCGTCATGGGCGTCGTGGGCGTCGTGGTCGTCTCAGGCAGTTTGGGCGGCTTGCATCTTTGCAGGCCCCGATTGTCAGGCAGCGGCGCAGCCGCGCCAGCGCGGTCGTCGAGCCTGCCGGTCGCGCGCTGGACGACGGCCCGCGCACCCCCTAGAAGATGCGGTGTGCAAAGGCGCCGCGTGACGCTGGCGTGACGGCGGGCGCCACAGACTGGCCCGCAGTCAAGCATCACCAGGAGCCCAGCAATGACCACCCTCCGAGCCAGAATCACGCAGCCGCTGGCGACCTTCGTCGCGGCCCTTGCCCTCGTTGCCCTCGGGGCTTGCGGCGGCTCCGACCCACCAACGCCCGAGCCGGTCGGCCCGGGCCCAGGCCCAGGCCCGACAGCGCCCGGCCCGGTGGTACGCGTCGAGTTGCTGCCCGAAGGCGGCCTGCTGCTCGACACCACCGAGCGGCGCGCAGTCAGCGTCAAGGCCTTCGACGCCAGCGGGGTCGAAGTGCCGCTGGCTGCGGCCGACGTGAGCCTGGTCTCGTCGGATACGGCCGGCATCGAAGTCCAGCGCAGCGGCAATGGCTTCGAGGTGCGCGCCGCCGTGCTGCCGCGCTCCGCAGTCGTGACCGCGCGTGTCGGCACGGTCAGCTCCAGGCCGGCGGTTTTTTATTCGGCACAACCTGCACCCGGTGCGATCACCGTGGCCGACGCGCAGGTGCGCAGCGAGCCGGCGGCGGTGGACCCTGCAGCGCCACGCGGCCTGGGATTTCGCTACCGCGTGACCTTGGCCAGCGTCGGCAGCCCGGCAGTGGGCAGCATCGTCGTCGGCACCGGCACACAACCGGTGGGCGGCGCGGTCGTCAGCAGCAGCGCGAATCTGGCCGACCCAGGCCTGACCGATGTCGTGCTCGAGCTGGTGCCGCCAGCCCGGTTGTTCACCACGCTAAAAATGGATCTCGAATTTTCTGCCGCGCAAATGAACGCGTTGCTGGTGCTGGCGCCAGGTGTGCAGGCCAGTGGCCGGCCCGGGCGGGAAGGCGCCAAGAATCTGGGCGACGGTTGCGAGTTTGATGCGCCTGGCCTGGCCGGCATCAGCGGCGAGCTCGAGGCGCGCATCGACCCCGATCTGCACGCTGACTTCGTGCTCGATATCCGCGGCGGTGTGGTGCAAAAGGCCCGCGTCGCAGCTTTCGGCAAGCTCGACATTTCCGGCAAGGCGGTGCTCAACCTGGGTGCGGCGGTGACCGGCGGCGTGACCTGCAAGAAGCTGCTCGGCGCGATCCCGATCCCGATCACCGGCCCGCTGGCGCCGCTGATCGCGCCGATCATCCCGCTGAACTTCAAGGTCGAGCTTGGCGTGCTGCTGCAAGTCAATGCCTTCACGTTCAGCGCCGAGATCAAGCAATCAGTCGATCTCGCCTTCGGCTTCGATTACGACCTGGCGCGGCCGGCCGAAAGCCAGCTGCAAGCCATCAAAAAGCTCGACGCCAGCGACCCGGAGTTCAACCGCAACCTGTCGTTCCCTACCGCGGCCAGCCTGCGTGTCAAGGCCACGGTTTTTTCGGGCCTGACCTCGGGCCTGGCGCTCGGTGGCCGGCTGGCGCGGCTGGAGGTGATCGAGGTCTTCGCCGGCCCCGAGTTCGAGGCCAAGTTCGGCGGCAGCTACGACGTCGCCACCGACAGCATCTACACGTCGGAGTACGACCTCAAGGTCAAGGCCGGCATCGGGCCCGGCGAGCACATCACCGATGCGATCCGGCGCGTGCTCGGTTCGTCGAAAGCCATTGACATGGTCGCCAAGGAAGAGCGCTCGATTGCAAAGACGCCGGCGGCAGCGTCGCTGTCGACAGAAAAGTCGAACTACGCCGCCGGGGAACAGGTGGCCTTCGACGTCACGCTGAACCCGGCAAGCGTGAACTTCCCGCTCGTCGGCTACAACGTCAAGGAGCTGCGCATCTATCGGTTGCGCCACGGCGGCTCGACCAGCGCTGAAGCGGTGGCCACCGCGGTGGCATCGGACGGCCAAGTCAACTTCACACTGCTGTGGACGGCCGATGTGGCCGGCAAGGTCTACGACGACATCGCGGCCAAGCCCAACTTCTACGCCTTTGTCGTCGACAAGCCGCTGGCCCCGGTGAGCGGGTTCTTCCCGTTCGAGCTGGGCCCGGTGGTCGCCAACGACAGCGGCACCCAGGGTCTCATTGCCGGCGGCGGCACGCACTCGGTGGCCATCAACCGCGCCGGCCAGGTCGCGACCTGGGGCACCGATCTGGGCGGCGCGCTCGGGCGCGACAACCCATCGAACCTGCCGAATTTTGTGGATGGCCTGCCTGCGGGCGTGAAGGCCAGGGCCGTTGCGGCGGGCGCCTGGCATTCGGTGGCCGTGCTCGAAAACGGAAAGGTCTACGCCTGGGGCTTCGGCGGCACCGTGGCGCGAGCCACAGGCTTCAGCGGCCAGGCCGAAGTGCCGACAGCGCAGGAAGTGTTCATCGACCGCGGCGTCATCGCGACCGCCGTCGCCACGCGCTACCGCCACACGCTGGTGCTCACCAGCACCGGGGCCGTGTGGGGCTTCGGCCCCAACCGCGAAGGCGCGTTGGGACCCTACTCCGCCTTCCTCGACGGCTATGTCGTCAGCATTGCCATCAACCAGGTGAAGGCGATTGCTGCTGGCGAAGTGCACTCGCTGGCATTGCGCAACGACGGCACGGTGTGGGCCTGGGGCTACGACGGCGGCGGCCAGGTCGCCGCCGGCGGCAGCACGCCGTCGCCCACCCAGGTGGCCGGGCTACCGCCGATCCGGGCGATCGCAGCGTCGAGAGACGGATCGTTTGCCCTCGACGAGGCAGGCAACGTTTGGAGCTGGGGCGGTGGGCGCATGCTCGGCCGCTCAGGCAGCGCCGCGCCGGCCAGGATCGGCAGCTTGTCCGGTGTAAAAGCCATCAGCGCCGGCAACCACACCGCCTTCGCGCTGATGGCCGACGGCACGGTCATGGCCTGGGGCGACAACCTCTACGGCCGCGTCGGCGTAGCCAGTGCCGACGGCACGCCGGCCGCAATCCCCGGCTTGACGGATGTCATCGAGGTCAACGGCGCCGAGTTCCACGGCATGGCGCTGACCCGCAGCGGCGCGGTCTACACCTGGGGGCACAACGAGCTCAAGGTGCTCAACGGCGCCGATAGCCCGGCACAGAGCGACGTGCCGGTGCTGAGCGGCTTCTTCCGCTGAATGGCGGTGCCGATGGGCTGGCGCTTGACCACGCCATGACAGGATCTGCCGGCGCGCGCGATGATCCCGGCATGGCCGCTGCCGACGCTCTACCTGCGCTGCGGGTTCGCCTTCAAGGCGACCCGGCCGTACTGCTGCCCGATGGGCGCAGCGTGGCCCTGGAGCGCCGCGCCGCGGCGTTGCTGGCGCTGGCCACGCAGGAGCCCGGCATCGGCAGGCTGCGTGTGGCCACGCTGTTGTGGCCCGACTCGAGCGACCCGCGGCGCAACCTGCGCCAGCAGTTGCTGCGCTTTCGGCA